>NZ_JAMYTM010000029.1:0-68413 GCF_040322475.1 Mesorhizobium sp. M0140
GCCTCCAATCCAGCCAGCATCTTGAATCACAAACATCCGGCTTTGGGAATCCTACGATTCTCTCAAAATAGGAATCGCTCTAGCACCCGCGCCGCCGTCCGCCCGTGCCACAGATGGCGAGAACGTCAGCACGACCGGTGCAGCCATGGCGGCCCCCAGCGCGCTCGCGCATAGAAGACGGGTCAGAAGGGCCACGCGTGGACCGTCAGCTTGCCGAGGGCGGGTGAGATTGCGTGACGGCACCCGATGCGTCGGTTGCGAGACGGCAAGGGGGGCGCCCAGGCGCAGGATCTTTTCCTTACCCTTCTTGATGAGTTCAGTGGTTTCTTTCCGGCCCATGTCAATCCCATCGTGTCCGGCACAACCCGATTGCGCTGGAATCTCTCCAGCCTGCAGCATCCCGCGAAAGCCCGGCTCGCGATATCGTTGAAACTAGCTATGCCGGGGCTCAAGGCGGTTCGTCGCCTGCGGCAATGTCGAACCGCCTATCTCCTCGTTTTCACGCGAGTGCGAGCGGAAAACCGTTCATGCCATTCCTGGAATTGCGTCGGCGGGCACCCGCAGGGCCAGCACGGTTTCGCCGTGCCGCGACCGCGTTTCGAGCGTGCCGCCCAGCCGTCCGGCCCGCGCCCGCATCGAGCGCAGGCCGGTGCCCGGGACGGGCGCCTCCGAGGCGGCATCGAAGCCGACGCCGTCGTCGTGGATCATCAGGCTCAGCGTCTCGCCGCGCCGGTGCAGGTCGATGACGACGCAGCTTGCCTGGCTGTGCTTGAGCACGTTGGTCAGGCCCTCCTGCAGGATGCGGACGAGATCGAGGCTTCGCGCGAGCGACAGGTGGCAGTCCTCCAGCCCGGTCAGGTTCCACACGCAATCGATGTCGCGGCTTTCACATGCCAGCGTGTGGCGGCGGCGCAGCGGTGCGATCCACTCGGCCAGAGACTGGCCGCCCGTCTGGTCGTCGGCGGCGGTGTCGATGATCACCCGCAACTCGTCGCGCAGTTCCTTGAGGACGGACAGGAAGCGATCGGCCGGCAGGTTCTGCGGCGCATGTTCCAGCATGGCGATCGAATTGACCAGGGTGCCACCCATGCCGTCGTGCAGATTGTGCGAAAGGGACACGCGCTCGGCCAGCCTGGTGTTGGCCAGAATGACCTCATGCTGCTGATGCAGCGTGAGGGCGAGTTCTTTCCTGGCGGTTTCGATCTTGGCCGTGAGCTCATCGTTGAACCCCTCGATGCGGCGCATGTTGGCGACGAAGTTCCAGGCCAGCACCAGCGCCATGCCGACCATCTGGAACTGGGATGTCAGCGTGACGTAGTAGACATTGCCAAGAAGTATGCCGAGATATGTCATCAGGTCATGCAGGATGGCCACGATGGTGAACGCGTTGACGATATGGAGGACGATGTGGTCCAGGCGAGCGCTGCGCCAGGTCAGGCCGATCGACAGCAAACAGGCGCCGATATAAAGCAGCGACCAGGACAAGGCCAGCAGGTTGAGCATCGGGCCGAGCTGGGAATGCGGCGTGGCAAACAGGGCTGCGGCACCGATCGCCAGCGCGGTCCATAGCACGGCTTCCCCTTGGGGAAAGCGGCGCTCGGCAAAGCGGATGACAAACAGCACGAAGGCGGCGGCCATGACCATGAAGGAGAGCATGATGAAACGCTGCCATGTGTCGGTCGCCCCGAACGGCCAAGGGCTCGTCACCACGAAATTGAGCGAATAGCAAAACCACGCAATCGTCATCAGGGCGAACCAGCCATAGGCCTTCAGGCTTCGGCGCAGCAGCCAGACGACGAAAAAGAAGGTGCCAAGCGCCGCGGTGACGCCGAGATAGAAGACCGGCAGCTCGCGGCGAATCCAGAATTGCTGGACAAAATGAGCACGCGTCGCCGAAGGCGGGCCGATCAGGACCGGACCAAGGCCTGGCTGGTATGGCGCCAGGCCCGAGACCCTGATCAGCAGCGTGTTGGTGCCGGCATGCAGAACCGGGGCCGCGAGCTGCCAGTAGCGGGGCACGTTCCATGAGCGCGTCAACGGCTCGACGAGGAATTCGTCGCGGCCGAGTTCCGCGCCGTTGACCGAGATCGATCCGGCCAGTGTCCAGTAGTTCAGCGCGAGGCCCAGCGGTTCGGCCGCGTCGGGCCTGTCGAAGGTGAGGCGATACCAGACCACGCCGTCGAAACCGGGCCAGCGCGTCGTCCAGTCGTCGGGCAAGGTCACGCTGGTCCAGCCGGTGGCCGGCGGCGCGGCGGCGTCCCAGCCGGATCTCACGGCCTCGATCGTCTTGAACGGCACGGCCCCGCCGGCGGCAAAGGCGATGCCGCCCGGCACGAGGAGCAGGAATATCAGGGCAAGAAGCCTTGCGACCGCGCCTCGAAGATCGCTTCCGTCCGGGATTTGACCGACAGCTTCTTGTAGATGTTGCGAATGTGGCATTCGACCGTGAGCCTGGAGAGGGAAAGGACTCCCGAAATCTCTCGATTGGTAAGCCCCTTGGCAACGAGGTTGAGGATCTCGATCTCGCGCGGCGTCAAGGGAGGCGGCGGCGCAAGCGCGGGCTTGCCGCGCCCCGGCCTGTCGGTGGAAGGACGGGCACGCCCGGTCGGCGCCGGCGCCGACACCAGTTCCAGGATGCGCCGGGCGATGAAGGGATCGATCGGCGCGCCGCCGCGGATGGTGCTGCGGATCGAAAGCGAAAGCTCGATGTCGTCGCGCTCCTTCAGGAGGTAGCCGGTCGCGCCGGCACGTAGGGCCTCGAGGATGGTGTTTTCGTTGCTCCAGGCCGAGATGACGAGGATCGGCAGCGCCGCGTCATGCTCGTGCAGGGAGCCGATAAGGTCGATGCCGTTGCCATCGGGCAGGCCGACATCGACCAGCGCCATGGCAAAGGCTGGTCGACGAGCAGGGTCCTGGCCTGCGCGATCGACCCGGCGAAAAACAGCTCCTCCTGAGCATAGCCAAGGCCCTTCAGGATCGAGCGCAACCGCACCTGCATCATCGGCTCGTCCTCGACGACAAGCAGCGGGCTCGGCAGCAGTGCTTCCGATGGGGGCAGGTCGATGGCGGGATATTCCTTGTACGACATGAACCTCGACGCGAATGGCGGCTTTCACCGGTAGCAGCCGGGGCGGAAAATACCCAGCCGATCGTACCAGTCTGCCATGGATCGGTTGACGCCGACATAGCTGGGATCAGGTAGAGCGAGCCGGGGATGGCCGTTTGTAACAGGGGCCATGTAGCGGACCCGTTTCGCGACATCCGCCGGTTGCCTCCATGCCCGATCCTGCTGCAATCGGAGGAGAGACAATGCGTCAACATCTGCTGAACGGTTGGCTCGTGGCAGCCCTGGTGGCGACGACATGCCTGCTCGGCGTGACCGCTTACGCGGAGGTGAAGGAAGATATCTCGCGCAGTGCCTGCACGCATGGGGAACAGGCTCCCGGCGAGCAGGGCGCACGGTGTGATACCTGTGCCGCCGCGCGATGCGATGTCCGCACATCAGGAGCCTGAGCGGCAGCCGTCAGCGGACGGCATGAGCGGGAATCCACCAGCCAAAACGGCGCGTGCATTCGGGCAACGATCCGCGCAGCCGAGATAGAATTTCCGATCAGGCAAGCCGGATGTTGCGTGCGGGTCTGAAACCCTTGCAGCGCAAGGGTTTCAGACGCGGGCGTCGTCGAATTTTTCGCGCGCCGCCTTGACGCGCATGGTGTTCGCACGCGCCCATTCGCTCAGTGCGCTGACGGGGATCAGCAGCTCGTGGCCGAGTTCGGTCAGCTCATAATCGACGCGCGGCGGAATGGTTGGAAACACGGTGCGGGTGACGAAGCCGTCACGCTCCAGCCCGCGCAAGGTGGTGGTCAGCATCTTCTGCGAGATGCCGCCGACGGCAGCACGCAATTCGTTGAAACGCAGCGGTCCGTCGCCCAGCTTGCCGACGACCAGAACGGTCCATTTGTCGCCGACGCGCTGCAGGATTTCCGAGATGGCGCGGCAGTCCTCGGTGCGGTGTGGGTGCCTCGGTAACAAAAAAGTGCCTTCTTGTGCATCGCGTTTGCAGTATCTCATATAGCGCAGGTATCCAAATGATACCAGTACTTCGTGCAAGGAGAGCCCTTATGTCCAAACCCAAAATTGCTATCGTCGTCGGATCGACGCGCGCCGCTCGTTTCGCCGATGTGCCAACCCAGTGGATCGCCAAGATCGCCAAGTCGCACGCCGACATCGATGTCGAGATCGTCGACCTGCGCGACTTCCCGCTGCCGTTCTTCGACGAGGTCGCATCCTCCGCCTGGGCGCCGTCGCAGAACGAAGTGGCACAGCGCTGGCAGAAGAAGGTCGCCGAATTCGACGGCTTCATCTTCACCGCCGCCGAATACAATCATGGCCCGACGGCCGTGCTGAAGAACGCCATCGACTACGCCGCCAATGAATGGAACAAGAAGCCGGCCGGCTTCGTCGGTTATGGCAGCGTCGGCGGCTCGCGTGCCGTCGAACAGCTTAGACTGTATGCCGTCGAATTGCAGATGGCGCCGGTCAAGTCGGCCGTCCATATCGCCTGGGGCGATTTCCTCGCCGTCCGCCAGGGCGAGAAGAAGCTGGAAGACCTCGAGCATCTGAACCAGGCCGCCACCGCGCTGGTCAACGATGTTGCGTGGTGGGCCAAGGTGCTCAAGGCAGCGCGTCAGGCCGACGCCGTTGCCGAGGAAGTCAAGGCGGCCTGACCGCCAATTCGAATTATCCTCCCAAGGATCCGGGGCGGCGCTTGCGCCGCCCTTTTTCAATTATAGCGGCTCGAATTGAAAGCTGGCGCCGGATCGGACGACGCGGCCGATGCCGGGCGAATCCAGATGCGCGCCGGCGACGAAACAATGATCGTCGGCTGCAAGCGCCAGCAACCGCAACCGGCTTTCGCGCGCCTGGTCCTGATCGGCGTCGAATTCCCATGTCACCTCAGGTCGATCGAACTGAAGCGATGGGACGTGAACGGTGTCGCCCCAGATCAGAATGCGTTCGCCGCCGGCAGAAACACGAAAGCAGCTGTGTCCCGCTTCATGGCCATGAGCGCCGACAATGTCGACATGTGTCCCGATACGGTCTCCGGCTTCGAAGGGTTCCGCCATGCCGTGAAATCGTTCGAGCCGCGCTTCGGCGCGAAAAAAGCCGAGTTCTTCCCCGGGAACGAGCAAGCGCGCCAGGCGCGGGAAAGCGTCGCGGCCGTCGGCAAGCACAAGACCATGGATGTGGTCGAGATGCGTGTGGGTGAAGCAGACGGTACGGACTCGTCCTGCATCGATGCCAGCTTCGTCCAGCGCCTCGGGAAGTCGGCCCATGGTGGGATGCCAGGCGTTCGAGGCGCCGGTATCGATCAAGATGATCCCGTTTCCATCGTCAATCGCGAAGGCATTGACGGAAAGCCTGAGTTGACCACCAACCAACGCGACTTGTTGCGGCAATTCATCGCCAAATGGCTTGTCGCCGCGTTGCCGAAGCCGTCCGATCGGCATGTCGACATAGCCATCGCGCAAGGAGGTGATGCGCAAGTCACCAAGATCGTAGGTCTGATAAAGATCGCCTGAAGCTATGCGGCGCATTTTTTCGATCCGTTCTGTGGACATCGACAACCTGCGACGGGCAGCCCGCGTCGCCCCGTCAATTCGATTTATGCCATTTGTGCATGCGTCGCCTGCCTCGGCCGTATGATGCAGTCTGCGAGGCGGTTCGTCTCGTTCAACTCGTCGGCGTGGTGCTGGCCCCATTGGCAGAGCGCCAGCAGGATCGGCTCGAGGCTGAGGCCGAGGCGCGTCGCCGAATATTCGACGCGCGATGGCACTTCGGCGAAGATTTCACGGCTGACCAGGCCGTGCTCTTCCATTTCGCGCAGCTGCTGGATCAGCACTTTCTGGGTGATGCCCGGCATCAGCGTCTTGAGCGCCGACAGGCGCCGGGGACCATCGAAGAGATGGTAGAGGATAACCGCCTTCCAGCGACCCGCGATCACTTTCAGCGCCCGTTCCGCCGGCAGCATCGGCAGTCTTTTGATCGGCATTCTCTTGGGATCTGGCATGGTCACCTCCTGGTCAGCAGGGGACAAATGAGTGTGTAGTCGAGGCTCCGCAGATAGTGGCAAACCGCTGCCGATGCCAGTGCTATCGGAGTTTGCCATGAAAGCCATTCAACTCAGCCGCTTCGGTGGTCCCGAGGTGCTGGAGGTGGTCGATCTGCCGGCGCCGGTGCCGCAGTCCGGCGAGGTGCTGATCCGTGTCCACGCCGCCGGGATCAACTTCTTCGAAGTGCTGATGCGCGCGAACCGCTACGCGGTGACGCCGCAACTGCCGATGATCCCGGGCGTCGAGGCGGCGGGTGTCGTCGAGGCCGTCGGGCAAGGCGTGGATGCACAATTGCTGGGTCGCCGCGTGGCCGCGCCTTTGTTCATGTCGCAGCGTCCCCACAGCGGCTATGCGGAGCAGGTGACGATGTCAGCCGATCTCGTCGTGCCGCTGCCGGATGCGCTGCCGTTCGAGGCTGCCACGGCGCTGATGGTGCAGGGGCTGACGGCCCTTCATCTGCTTCGGCAAAGCCCGCCCGATGACAAGGCGGTGCTGGTGCCGGCCGCATCGGGCGGTGTGGGAACGCTGCTTGTCCAACTGGCTAGGCTGAAGGGCGCACGCCAGGTGATCGCAGCCGCCGGCGGCAAGGCAAAGCTGGATTTCGTCTTGTCGCTCGGCGCCGATGCCGCAGTCGACTATACCAAGCCGGACTGGCCCGCTCGCGTCCGCGACCTCACCGGCGGGGAGGGCGCCAACATCATCTACGACACAGTCGGCGGTGCGCTGACCGCTGCCTTGCTTGAGGCCTTGGCGCCTGGCGGCGAACTGGTGTTTGCTGCGCTCGGGCGCTTTGGGCTCGCTGCGTCCGATCTGGAGCAGTTGATCGGCCGCAACCAGTCACTCAGGGGTTTCGCGCTGCTGCCGCTGCTGTCTGCCGATGTGCTGAAAGCCAGCCTGTCCGAACTGTTCCAAATGGCGGCAAGCGGCCGGCTGCAGGTCACGATCGGCGGCCGATTCCGGCTCGACCAGGCCGGCGAAGCGCACCGGTTGCTGGATGAGCGCCGGTCGACCGGGAAGGTGGTGCTGATACCCTGATATGGCGATAGCCGCGAACACGACGCCAATCGGGGTTGGACTGCTACATCGACGGGACTGCCATCTGGTCGCGCCCTGTGGCCTGATATATCCGGCTGCAATCCGTCACATGAGTGAAGCCGTGAAGACATCCAGCCTGACCGGCGCCGTTTCCCCGATGATCCCGGTGCTCGTTTGCGCGCTTGCGATCTTCCTGCTGTCCGGGATGGATGCGGCGATGAAGATCCTGGTCATCGCGGTCGGCGTCTACAACACCTTGCTGTGGCGCAGCATGGTCGCGACCGTGGTCGCGGGCGCGGCCTGGTTGGCGGGACCGCGCCTAACGCCAACCGTTCCGGTGCTGAGGCTGCATGCGCTGCGTGCCGCGATTGTCGGCATCGTCCTGATATCCTTCTTCTGGGGCTTGGCCAGGCTGCCGCTCGCGGAGGCGATCGGGCTCAGTTTCGTGGCGCCCTTGTTTGCCCTGTTTCTCGCCGCGCTGCTGCTGGGCGAACGGATCCGGCGCCAGGCTGTGTGGGCATCTTTGGCCGGCATTGCCGGTGTCGCCATCATCATGGCCGGCCAGTTCGGGAAGGCAGACTATTCGCAAGATGCCATGCTCGGCACGGCAGCGGTGCTCGTGTCGACGGTGTTCTACGGCTACAATCTGATCCTCGCCCGGCAACAGGCGCAGTTGGCCAAGCCCATCGAGATCATGCTGTTCCAGAACCTTTGCGTTGCCATCCTCCTCGGCCTCGCAGCACCCTGGCTTGCCGTCGCCCTACCGAGCAATCTTTGGCTTCCTTTGGCCGGGGTGACGGTGCTGTCGCTTGCCGGGCAGTTCCTGATGAGCTGGTCCTACGCCCGCGCCGAAGCGCAATATCTGATCCCGACGGAATACTCGGCCTTTATCTGGGCGGTCGCGCTCGGCTGGTTCTTCTTCGGCGAGGAGGCGACCTGGACCACCTTGACCGGAGCGTGCCTGATCGTCGCCGGCTGCCTGATCGCCGCGCGGGCCAATCCCAGGCTTGCCGAGCCCATCGAAGTGGCGGTTTGAGCGCCGACGTTCAGCGCCCGGCAGGTTCGCGAAATACCCCAGTCTCCACCTCGTGGATGAAGTGAGCGATGAGAGCCGCGCATTGGCGATGATGCGTTTCGAGAAGCATGTGTCCGCTCTCAAAGACATGGATTTCGACTGCGTCGAGGTCGCGGCTGTAGGCCATGATCTCGTCCAGCGCGAAGAAGGCGTCGTGCCGTCCCCACAGCACGAGGCATGCTGGCTGTTGGTCGCGGAGATAGGCCTGGATGGCCGGGAAGCGGGCGATGTGCGAGCCATAATCGGTGAAGAGTTCGAACTGAATGTCGGTGTTGCCGGGCCTCGCCAGACGCTCCGTATCGAGATACCAACCCTCGGGCGGAAACAACACCTTCAGACGCTCGGGGAGACCGCCGATATATTGGTTCCGGGTCCCCTCGAAATTCATCCAGTCCGGCAGTTTGGCGCGGTTTTCTTCAGTCGGTTCGGCGAAGAACGCCTTCGGCGCGTCCCATTCCGGTCCCAGCCCCTCGTCATGAGCGTTGCTGTCCTGCGCGATCAGGCCGAGGATGCGATCCGGCCGCCGTGTGGCGAGATGATAGCCGACGGGCGTGCCGAAGTCAGTGATGTAGAGGAAGAATCGCTGGAGGCCGAGGGCCTCGATGAAGGCTTCTATCGTGTTGGCCAGGTTCTCGAACGTGTAGTCATAAGCATCGATGGAAGGGGCGGACGAAAAGCCGAAACCGGGCAGATCCGGCGCCACCACATAGGCTGTCTCCGCCAGCGGTTCGATGACATTGCGATAGACGTGCGACGAAGTCGGATATCCGTGCAGCAGCAGGATTGCCGGTCTGCCGGGATCGCCGGCATGACGGTAGAAGATGTCGAGGCCGTCGACATTGATGGTTTCGTGGCGGGTCTTGTAACGATTGCTGCACATCCTCTCTCTCCCAGGGGTTCCGCGCCGATCTGGGGTGGCTTTGACACCGTATATCGGTGTGATAGTGATTCATCTTGTAACCGTATAATGCAAGTAATGAGGTTATGTTCCGTGAGCCATGCACACACCGAATGGGTGCCGGATCACTTCATAGGCGGGCATCCCGCTTTGGACCTGTCGAACGCCGTGTTCGACCGGCGGGTGCCAGCAGCTGATAATGAACTGTTTAAGTCCGTCCGGGATGTTGCGAACTGGTTCAACGCCTCAGGGCTTGCCGACGATCGCCAGGCGCAGGCCGTCGCCGAGATAGCGGATGGGCGGTTCGTGGAACGGGTCCGCGAAGTGCGGGAGGCGTCATTTCAGGTTTTCGAGTCAATCGCCGCCGGCAAACCGTCCGCGGTCGAACCGCTAGATCATTTCACCGTTTCACGGAAACGGCGAGCTGCTCTAACTCTTTGTTTTGACGCAATCCCGGACGGAAAACCGCTTCACACTTTTCCTGGAATTGCTCTAGGCGTGTTATTCTCGCGCACGGCAAGCTCGCTTGCCGCCGGCTCTATCGAGCTGGATCGCACCAGACCGAAGCTTGCCCTTGCCCGGTGGCGGGACCCGGATGCCGTCACCGCCTTGCTGGCCATGCTGTCCATCGAAGCGTTCTTCACCCTGCCGCGCGACAGGCTGCATTCCTGCCCTCGCTGTGGCTGGCTTTTCCTCGATACGTCGCGAGGCGGCAAGCGGCGCTGGTGCAGCATGCGCACCTGCGGTAACCGCGAGAAGGTCTCGCGCCACCGAGATCATGCCCATGCCTAGATCCGGGTTAGCGCACCACTTCGCCTTTGCCACGGGCAGGCCGGATGCCGGCGCGTCACTCCGGAAGACCGGCCTTGCGAAAACCATCGACGAAATGCTCGAGCGTAGCGGCGTCGCGGAATGGCTCGGTCGTCGCCCAGTGATGGGTTGTGAAATGCGGGTTGCCGACGAGAAACAGCTCGGCCTCCGCGCGCGCCTCATCCAGCCGGCCGAGTTGCGCCAGGCTTGCCGCCAGGAAACGGCGTGAGCTTGTGCGATAGGTCTCGTCACGGCGCAACGTCTCGATAGCGGCTTGATAGTCGCGCGCCGCATATTGCGCCTGGCCGAGCGTCAGATAGTACCAGCTCGCCGGAAACGGGTTCAGCCGGAACGCCTTGCGAATGTGCTCAAGGCCCTCTTCGACCCGGCCGGCCAGAACCGCGATGTCGGACAATGCAGCCCAGGTGTCGGCCTCGTTCGGGTCGAGCTCGATCGCCTTGGCGAATTCGGCATCCGCCTCGGCGAAGCTGCGCTCATAGGCAAGCAGGTAGGCCAGGATCCAGCGACAGCCAGCATCGTTGGGATCGATCGCCACAGCCTTGCGCGCCAGCTCCAAGGCAACGCTGCGGGCAGCTTCGGTTGGTCCGCCCCAATGCACCTGTCCCATCCAGTGGTTCATGGCAAGCCAGCGATAGGGCTCGGCGTATCCGGGATCGAGCGACACCGCGCGCGTCAGCATCAGATGCGCTTCCTGCGCCATCTGCGGCGAGTCGTCGATCAGCTTGCGCGCCCGCACGCAGAGATCGTAAGCCTCGAGATTGCTGGGCCGGTTGCGCGGCGGCAGCGTGCGCAGACGGCCAAGCAATGCCTCCACGATCTTGGCCGTCACCTCGTCCTGAACGGCAAAGATGTCGTCCAGGCCGCGATCGAAGCGTTCCGCCCACAGATGATCGCCGCTCACCGCGTCAACCAGCTGTGCGTTGATGCGCACGCGCCCCGCGGCGCGTCTTGCGCTGCCTTCCAGCAGGTAGCGCACGCCAAGGTCCCCGGCGATCTCGCGCACGTCCATCGCTTTTCCCTTGTAGGCAAAGGTCGAGTTGCGGGCGATGACGAACAGGCCGGAGATCCTGGACAGGTCGGTGATCAGGTCTTCGGTCAACCCGTCCACGAAGGAATCCTGCTCGGGATCGTTGCTGAAATTTACGAAGGGCAGCACGGCTATCGATGGTTTGTCGGGCAGCGGCAAGGGTTTTCGCTTGGCCTGGCCGAGCTGTTCGACGGCCCCCGTGAAACGGTAGCCGACGCGCGGAACGGTGGATATCCATTCGCCGTTCTCGCCGACAGGACCAAGCAGCTTGCGCAACTGCGCGATCTGGACGGTGAGGTTGCCTTCCTCCACGGCCGTGCCCGGCCATGCAGCGTCCATCAACTCGGCCTTTCCCAAGATTTCACCGGGCCGCCCGACGAGTGCTGCAAGCAGGCTCAGCCCGCGATAGCCAACGGCAACGGGGACGTCGTTCCGAAGCAGCGTTCCCGCACCCGGATCAAGCACGAACGGACCAAAGGCAAAACGCGATCCCATAGACGCATCTATAGAGCAATTCCAGGAAAAGTGTGAATCGGTTTTCTGTTCGGAATTGCGTCAAAACAAAGGGTTAGAGTAGGTTACCGGTTCCGTGAACCGGTGAACTGCTCTAGCTCGTTTGGAAGTTTTGAGAACTATTTGGGAGGGCTTAATTACGGCGCCGTCCGTATCCTGCAGAATTCAACCTCATCGAGAGCCCTAGGCCCTCAAACCATATGGAGGTTGCCATGACCAATACACTTGCATCAGCCCAGCGTTGTGCAGCGCGACCGGGAACGCCCGTGCGGCCGGCATCGCGCCGGCTCCTGAAGACCCTGCGAAGCATCATAGCGAGCTGGCACGATCGGACCTGGCGCGAACGGATACGCTTTCGCTGGCAACTCAGGCAGATGTCGAAGGACAATCCGCATCTGATCGACGATATCGGCCTGACGATAGAGCAGGTCGAGGGAGAGATCGCCAAGTCCTTCTGGGAACGATAGAGCGAATGCCGCAATTGCTCGGGCGTCAGCGCACCGCCTCGCGATGGGCGCCTGCCAGGCGGGATGCGGCGGCCGTCGAGATCGCCACCTCGAAGCGCCAGCCCTGCGCGTCGACGCATTCGCCAGTCGCCGGCATGATGCATGTGCGCCAGCACATAGCCGGCGACGGAGCCCGGTGATGGGAGAATGCCGGCCGTTGTGGCGGTGCGAAACGGTAGTACTCGTCATGGACCAGCACCATCGGAACGCCTTTAATCTCGACAGGACATCGAGCGCGTCGCACCCCTGAAGCGTGTCCCGTACGAACGGGTTCAGGCGACCCGTTTTAGGTCCTCGTTTTTATGCATGTCGTTCTCCCAAACCGAGGTCGCTTTGGGCGACATGCATCAGAGGGCATCCATATGTACGCCATTGGCAATCTGAGTGCAGCCGGGCAGGCCGAATTGCTCGGCCCACAGACATAGTGAACCTGCTGCTGCGTTGAGCGCCGCGCCGCGTTCTGTCAGCGAATAGACTACCTTCGCTGGAACCACGGAAAAGACTTTACGGTCGACAAGGCCGTCGGCCTCCAGTTCTCGCAATTGTTGCGCCAGCATCTTTTCACTGATGCCAGAAAGCGCCTGTTTCAATCGACCAAATCTGCGCGACGCCGTTCCGAGCTCGCAAAGGATATCTACTTTCCACTTTCCTTCGACCATTCTGACGGCCGCTGCAAAGCCATTGTCCGCGGAATTGTTCATCGCGCGTTCCTTACCTTCTGGTGACCACTTACGCCCGGGTGCGTATCGCGCGCCGCTCGTTTTGACATACCTCTCAAGACGATCACAGCAAAACGCGGTCTGACGCCGCCAATTGATATGGAGTGTGGAATGAAGCTTTCAATCACGGTCATTGGAACGGGCCGTATGGGCTCGGCGCTCGCCGGCAGCCTGCTTCAGTCGGGATATCCGACGACTGTCTGGAACAGAACCAGACAGAAGACCGATCCACTCGCCAGGCTGGGCGCAATCGCCGCGTCCTCCGTGGAGGAAGCCGTGAACGCAGGCGAGATCATCATTGTGAATGTCAGCGACTATGAGGCGACAAAAGCGCTTCTCCACAGTGACGCCATCGCCTCAGCCATTCGCGGCAAGCTGATCGTGGAGTTGACTTCGGGGACGCCGAGTGGCGCACGGGAAGCCGCTGAATGGTGTACGAAGCACGGCGCAAACTACCTTGATGGCGCGATCATGGCGACGCCGGATTATATCGGCACGGACGCCGGGACCATCCTGCTTGCCGGGCCAAGGGAGGCTTTCGACACGAACCGCGATGTGTTTCGCGCCTTGGGTGGCAATGTCCAGCATGTTGGCGAAGAACCAGGGCGTGCGAACGCGCTCGATAGCGCACTACTGGCTATCATGTGGGGCGCTCTGTTCGGGACGCTCCATGCGATCGCCGTGTCGCAGGCCGAAGAGATCGAACTGGGTGAACTGGCGCGGCAGTGGTCCGCGACGGCGCCGGTCATTGACGGCCTGGTGACCGACCTCATCAAGCGGACGAGCGCTGGCCGATTTGCCAGCGATAACGAAACGCTCTCGTCGATCTCGGCGCACCACGGCGCAATGCAGCATCTGTTGGAGTTGATGCAGTTCCGCGGAATCGACCGTTCAATAGTCGATGGTTATGATGCGATATTCAAACGGGCCATAGCGGCGGGCCACTTGCACGATGATTTCGCCGCGCTCTCGCATTTTCTGGCGACAGGGAAGTAGCATGCCTTTGACGCATCTCATTGATAAGTATTGTGCATCGTGGTCCACCGAAAACGCCGAGAAGCGGCGGGCGTCGCTGCTATCGGTCTTGAGCGATGGCGCGACGTATACAGATCCAACCGTTCACGCTGTTGGTGCCAAAGAACTGCTAGCCCACATTGCAGGAATTCAGAGCAAGCATCCTGGTGCCTGCATTCTGCGGACCAGCAACGTGGATGTTCATCACGGCGTCGCGCGCTTCGCGTGGAAGTTTGTGATGCCTGACGGTTCGTCTTTACCCGAGGGCCTGGACATCGCTTTTCTAGATGAGGAGCAGAAACGGATAACGCGCATCATTGGCTTCTTCGGTTTGTTGAAACCAGTTCGACCTCTGGCAGAGGGCGGCGTCAGCTAACCGGTCAAAAGCTGACATTCGAACATGTCAGCGCACCGCCTCGCGGTGGGCGCCGGGCAGGCGGGTGGCGATCAGCTTGTCGATGCGGCGGCCGTCGAGATCGACCACCTCGAAGCGCCAGCCCTGCGCGTCGACGCATTCGCCAGTCGCCGGCAGATGGTGCATGTGCGACAGCACATAACCGGCGACGGTTTCGTAATCGCGGTTTTCCGGCAGGTCGATGCCGAGAATGTCGGCCATCTCGTCGGCCTGCATGTAGCCGGCGAGCAGCCACGAGCCGTCCTCGCGCTTGACCGCGTTCTCCTCGTCGCCGGCGTCTGTGTCCGCGCGGAACACGCCGGTGATGGCTTCGAGGATGTCGGCCGGGGTGACGATGCCTTCGAAATGGCCGTATTCGTCATGCACCAGCGCCATCGGCACGTCGGATTCCTTCAGCTTCTGCAGCACATCCAGCGCGTCGGCCTGGTCGTAGACGATGGGGGCTGCGCGAACATGCCTGCGCGGGTCGAGCACGCGGCCGGCAAGCAACGCCGCCAGCACGTCACGCGTCTGGACGACGCCGATCATGACATCGACGCCGCCGTCACCTGCCGGCAGGCGCGAATGCTGGGTTTCCATGAGCAGCTTGCGGATGGCCGCCTCGTCGGATTGCAGATTGATCCAGTCGACCTCGGTGCGCGGCGTCATCACCGCGCGCACGGCGCGGTCGCCAAGCCGCATGACGCCGGCGATCATGCGCCGCTCGTCGGATTCGATGGTGCCGTGATGCTCGGCCTCGGCGACCAGCATCTTGATCTCCTCATCGGTGACCTTCTCCTCGCTTTCGCCGCGCTGGCCGAGCAGCCACAATATGGTGCGGCCGGAGAAGTCGAGCAGGAAGACCAGCGGCGCCGAGATGGTGGCGAGGATGGTCATTGCCGGAGCGACCCTGGCGGCGACCCGCTCTGGGTCGCGCAAGGCAATCTGCTTGGGCACCAGCTCGCCGACGATCAGCGAGAAATAGGTGATGATGGCGACGACGATGCCGACGCCGAGCGGATCGGCGACGGTCTCGCGGATGCCGGTCGAGGCCAGGAACTGCGCCAGCCGTTCGCCGAGCGTGGCGCCGGAAAAGGCGCCGGAGAGGACGCCGACCAGGGTGATGCCGATCTGCACCGAGGAGAGGAACTTGCCGGGATTCGAGCCAAGCTCGAGCGCGCGGCCGGCGCCATTGATGCCGCGGTCGATCATCGCTTTCAGCCGGGCCGGTCGCGACGAGACGATGGCAAGTTCGGACATCGACAGAAGGCCGTTCACACAGATGAGGACGACCACGATAGCGATTTCTACGTATAACATGAGCGGTCAATAGCATTGCGGCGCGGTCTTCGAAAATAGTCTGACGTGATTTTTGAGAAATGACCGGCATTTCGGTCACGCGGCATCCCAGGGCGGCGTCGAAAAATGTTCGACGAGGGCGTCGACGACAACCCGTACCTTTGGCGTGAGCGCGCGCGTTACCGGCCAGACGGCATGCACGACGATGTTCTCGACCAGGCAGTCCGACAGCACCATTTCGAGATCGCCGCTTTTGAGGCTGTCGGCGGCCAGCCATGTCGGCAGGAAGGCGATGCCGCAGCCGGCGAGCGCTGCATCCAGCATCGGTTCGCCATGGCCGAGAACGAGTCGCGCCTTGGGCATGAAGGTTGCGAGATGGCCGTCGGAATGCCTGATCACCCAGGGACGGACGATGCCCTCGCGACCGTAGCCAATGACGCTGTGATCGGCGAGATCCTCGACCGATTGCGGCCGGCCATGCCTGTCGAGATAGTCGGGAGCCGCGCATATGGCCGAGCGCTGGGCGTAGAGGCGCCTGGCCGCAAGCGACAGGCTGTCGTCGAGTTCGCCCATGCGGATCGCCAGGTCGATGCCCTCCTCGATCAGGTCGACGCGGCGGTCATTGAAGGAGACTTCCACCGTCAGGTCCGGAAATTCCCTCGAAATCTCGAACAGCACGGGGGCCACGCAGCGTCGGCCGAAGGCCAGCGGCACGTCGATCCGAAGCCGGCCAGACGGGACCTGCCGGCGCGAGGCAAGCAGCGACTGTGCGGCTTCGATCTCGGCAAGGGCCCGGACGCAAGCTTCATAATAGCTGACGCCTTCGCTGGTCGGACTGAGGCTGCGGGTGGTGCGGTTCAGCAAGCGAACGCCGAGTCTCTGCTCCAGCTGCGCGATCGATTTGCCGATCGCCGACTTCGTCACATGCAGCCGCTCGCCGGCGCTGGTGAAGCTGCCGGCCTCCACCGCCTGAACGAACGCGACGATGCCTTGCAGGTCGGCCGTTTCCATGGCGATTTCCTATTGTCGACTTTTAGTCCGCAATCAGTGTCAAATTATACCGCACGAAAGCACTATTTTCTATAGTCGAAAGGCATAAATGTCTCGCCTGCATCAACGCACGGAGCGCGACGCGACATGAGCACCCCAATCAACAGATCCTGGCAGATGAGCGGTTTTGGCCTGTCGAGGCTAAGCCAGGTGGAAGGCAAGGTACCCGAGCCAGGGCCGCACGATTTGCTGGTGCGGACCAAGGCCGTGTCGCTCAACTACAAGGACAAGATGATCGTAGACGGCGTGCTGGTCCCCGATCTTGCCTTTCCCTTCGTGCCGACATCCGACGCGGTGGGTGAAGTGGTGGCCGTCGGCAGTGCGGTCAGCCGCTTTCAGGTCGGCCAGCGCGTGCTCGGCCAGGTGATCGCCGATTGGCCGGATGGCGACGCACCGCCAGTGCTGCATAAGCACACGCTGGGGTCGTCGCTGTCGGGCATGCTTTCCGATCATGTCATCTTCGGCGAGGACGCCGCGGTGCTGGCGCCGCCATCGCTCGGCGACATCGAGGCCGCGACATTGCCGATCGCGGCGCTGACGGCCTGGTTCGCCATGGCCGAAGCGACCAGACCGGTGCCGGGCCAGACCATTCTGATCCAGGGCACCGGCGGCGTGTCGCTGTTTGCGCTGCAGTTCGCCACCGCGTTCGGCCTGCGCGCCATCGTCACCTCAAGCAGCGACGAAAAGCTTGAGCGGGCAAGAAAGCTCGGCGCCTGGCAAGGGATCAACTACCGCACGCAACCGGCCTGGGACGAGGCCGCGCGTGAGCTGACGAATGGGCTGGGCGTCAACCACGTGCTGGAAATGGTCGGCGGCGACAATGGACGGCGATCGCTGAACGCGCTGGCCGCCGACGGCCGGCTGTCGATCATCGGCCTGCTGGGCGCGATGGAGCTCAGCTTCCCTATCGTGCCCTTCATGCGCAACCGCATCACCGTGCAGGGCCTGTCGGTCGGCCATCGCCGCGCCTTCGAACGTATGAATCAGGCGATCGAGGCGCTGGCGATCAAGCCGGTCATCGACAAGGTCTTTGGCTTCGACGAGGTGCCACAGGCCTTGCAGCATCTGGAGAAAGGGCCGTTCGGCAAGATCGTGATCACCACGAACTGACTTTTGCGATGGGTCATGGCAGCTGCTTCAACATGCCGACAATCGCCTCGCCGTCCGTGAAATAGGGATCGCCGCCGCCATTGCGGCCCGTACTGGTGGCGCCGACGCCCGATATGTCGCTGGTCGAGATCAGCGTGCCGGCGGTGGCCAGGTCGCGCACCAGGAAATCGCGCTCGGCGTCGATGTCGGGGCCGATATGGTGGGTGACGGCGCCGGTGTCGTGGCTGAGGCCGACGCCGCGATCGAAGCTGGCCGAGCCCAGCCACAGCGGCCGGCCATCGTCGCCGCTTGCCTCGGTCTGCCAGAAGCGCACATGATGCCGGCGGTCGGCGCTGAGGCCCTCCGGCTTTTCGAAGGCGAGATCCTGGGCGCGGCCATCGAACAGCAGCCTGCTGACCGGCGCATCGGGGTAGGGGTGGTCGAACAGCACGCTTTCACCGATTTCGATCGCGGTCTTCAGGGTCACGGCGTCGGCGGTGTCCCAGCCGGCGATGGCGAAGGCGTGGACTACTTCCTTTCGCGTACCGACAAGACCGACATTGATGGGATCGCCCGGAATGCCTTGCGGCGTGTGCGTCACCATCTCGAAGCTGTGCTTGCGAAAGCCGCGATCGTGAAACGTCCAGAATTCCGGTGCGGCGAAATAGGCGAGCGCCAGATAGGCGGCCAGCAAGGTCGCCACCCAGATTGCAACGCGTCGCCGAAAACTTCGCTGGCTCATGAACGCCGCCCGATCCGTGCGGTATCTTTTGCCCGAGGGACCCTGGAAATCAATGGCCAGCAGCGCGCCGCCGCTTTATCGTGGGCCATCGTTTCTTCGTGGGGGCAGCAATGGAGCGGAAGCTGGCAGGCCGCAAGCCAATGGCGTTGACCGCCGAGCTTGTCGCGCAAGTTGAGCGTGTCGAGCCTGATCCCGGGCCAGAGCCCGGAACCAGCGAGCACACCGATGCGGAGTTCGATGGCCTGGTCGAAAAGCTGCTTTCGCAGCATCGTCCCGACACGCTTTGGGTCTTTGCCTACGGGTCGTTGATCTGGAACCCCGAATTCGCCCATGTCGAGCAGCGCCCGGCCACGGCGCCGGGATGGCACCGCTCGTTTTGCCTGAAGCTGACCCGCTGGCGCGGAACCCGTGATTTGCCGGCCCTGATGCTGGCGCTCGATCGAGGCGGCAGTTGCAACGGCATCGTCTATCGGCTGCCCGCGGAAGACCATTTCGGGCAACTCGGCCAGTTGATGCGCCGCGAGATCGATGCCAACCCGCCAACCAACGTGCCATGCTGGATAAAGGTCAAGACCAAGGACGGGCCGCTGCATGCCTTGGCCTTCGTCGCGGCGCCGGATGGCAGGGCCTATGCCGGCCGGTTGCCATTGGAGCAGGTTGCCGACACTCTGGCACGGGCTGCCGGTCATTGGGGCTCTTCGGCGCAGTATTTGTTCAGGACCGTGAGCAAGCTTGAAGAGAGCGGCATCCGCGACCGGAATCTCTGGCGCATCCAGGACTTGGTCGCACGGCAAATCGCCGCTTCAACCGGTGGCGCCGACTAGGCTGATCTCTTTCTAACGGCAGGCGCGATAACCGTTCTTGCGGTTCTTGATGTCGAAATGGAAATGGTTGCGGTGGTCGTAATTGTAGCCGGGGCCGAGCACGGTGGTGAAATACTGGCAGCCGTCGGCGCGTACATTGTTGAGGAAGCCCCGGGTGCGGAAGGCGAACAGGCCGGGCTTGCGCACGTCGATGTCGTCGCCATTGTTGAGTTCGATGCTCATGACGTCGAGCGCATTGCCCTTGCCGTGCTCGGACAGTACACCTTCGCCGGCAATCCTGCGGCAGGAATAGCTGGAGCCCTGGTGGATGGTCTTGACACCGGAGAAATAACGCCAGCGGGCGGAGGGGACGAGCTCGTTCTTCGTCCAGCCGGCAAAGGTGGCGGCCATGTCGCAGGTGAGGGTCGCGGCGGGTTTCATCTGGATGTTGCCGATGGCCGAAACCTTGACCGGATAATCGATGCCGCACTGGCCTTCATGGATCGGCGCCAGGTCGGTGTAGGCGACATCGAGGCGCTTCAATTGCTGCCGGCAGTCGGTTTCGCTGGCCGGCATCTGCTCGACGGGCGACATCGGCTCGTCCATGCGCGGATAAGCGGCCTGCGTCATGTACGGATTGGAAGGGACAAGCTTCTGCATGCCGGCATATTGCGGCACGGCAGCCGTCTGCGCGCCGACGTCGACGGCCGGCTCCAGCGACAGCACACTGCCGGTGTTGCAGGCGGAAAGCGCCGCCAGCGCCAGGCCGGCGGTCAGCATTGCTGGATATTTTGACTGGCGCGCGGTGGCGAAAAACACGGCCCGAAATTTGCCGGCCATTGGCGGAATCCCGTTGATGGATATCCGGCATTTTAACGATCAAGGGTAAAGGAAAACTCAGCGCCCGCGTTCATGCCTGCGGCCGAATTGCGGCACGCGGCTGGATCAGCCATGTTCACTGGCAGAACGTCCCGCCGTGCCGGCGCGGTTCGAGATCGAGATGGAAATGCAGGGAATGATCAGGATCGGCGCCCGGACCGAGCACCGTCTTGAAAGGTCCGCAGGCCGCCTTGCGCACGGCATTGAGGAATTTAGCGTCTTTCTCCGGCGGCGCTGGGCCGACCTCGATCTTCTTGCCGTCCGACAGCGTGAAGCTGGCGATGTCGAGTGCGTTGCCGAACGCGTGTTCCGACAGTTTTCGTGTGCCGTTGCGTGGCCGGCAGACAAAAGCCGACGCCTGGCCGATCGATTTCAGGTCCGCACCGAATTCGGCTTTCGCAGCCGGCTGGATGACATCGGCGGCAAAACGCGCCATTGCCTCGGCCATCTTGCAGTTGAGCTCGGTGGCGGGGCCGATGGCGACGGACTTTCCAAGGGTCTTCAGCACGATGGGATAGGGGATCGAACAGCCGATTTCGGCCTGGCTTTCCGCCTTGTGTTCTTCGAATTCGACGCCGAGCATCTTCAGCCGTTCGCGGCATGCGACTTCCTCGGCCGGCATTTTTTCATCGGGCATGTCGGCCGAGCGCGGGTCTGGCAGCATCTTCTCGTCGTCTGCATCGGCCGGCTTTTGCGACGGCTGCGGGCCAATGTTGGGCGGCTGAGCCTCGGGCTCCGCGATGTCGGGTTTTGGTGTCGGCGTTGGCGCGACCGCGGGCGGCTCCGGTTCGCTTTCCGTATCGGCTGAGGGTTCGGGAGCCGGCGGCTCGGGAAGTGCCTGCTTTTCCTGGCGGGATTTTTCTTCATTGGAACGGTCGGGCGCGCCGGCGGTGTTCGCAGCGTCCGCCGGGCGTGGTTCCGGCACTGGAATGGCGGGTCCGGATCCCGAAATGCCGGGTCTGGGCATCGGCACATCGGCAGGCAAGGGTAGCGGCGGCAGCGTTTTCTGCTGTGCCTGCTTCGGCGTCACCGACCGGTGTCTTCGTGGTTTCAGGCGCTTTCCGCCTCGCGGTTTAAGGGACTGTTCGGCTCTTGGTGTCAACGGCTGCTCTATCCTCGGTGTCAACGGCTCGTGATGCCGATGGCGATGTCTCGCCTCGGCCGGCATCACCAGCAAGACCGTGACGGCCATGACGAACGCGATCCTGCATATTCGGGAAAAGACAATCGACCCCATCGCCGTCAACGGCGCCGACGCGAGGAAAGTTGCCTTGGCCCCATCACGAACGGTAACCGCGTCGTTACGCACCGATCGCTTCCAGCCCTTCCTCCAGCCAGTCGGCGAGCAGCGGCATGCCGAGCAGGTATTTCGCGGTGCGCTTGTTGGCGCGTTCGCGCGCTGCCGCCAGCGCGTCCGCCCATTCGGTGGCGTCGTAGTCGCCGCGACCGACCCAGGCCAGCGCGATCAGCTCGGCTGCTTCATCGACATTGAGGTCGTTTATCAGCTCGCGCAGCTCTTCCTCGGTCAGATTCTCCGAGCTTTCCTCGGCAAGGCCGTCATGGTGATGGTTGACATGGGACTCGCCGTCGAGTTCGACCTCGTGCTCGGCGCCATCTGCATAGTCTTCATTGACGGCCGCACTCAGCGCCTTGGCCTTGAGGATGAACAAGCGCACCGTGTCGGGGCCGATCGAAAGCTCCCAGTCCTTTTCAAGCCGCCGCTGCAAGGGCCGTCTCCCTCAGGTCGTTTGCCGGATGATAGCGGATTCGCAGCATCCGTCACCTGATGTTCTCCCGCACGTAATTTTCCGGGATGAAACGCAAGCCGACCGGCGTTAGTGTTGCATTCTCACCCCTCCAGGAGGTTTCGATGCATAAAAGAGTGCTGATCCAGGCGGCGACTGCCCTTGTCGCGCTGCAGTTCCTTGCCGTTCCGGTGTTCGCCGCCGGCGGTGACAGTGGCGGCAGCGATCAGACCGTCACCCAATGCAAGAAGGGCGAAGTCTGGGATAAGAAGAAGAAAAAGTGCGTCGCACCCCAGGAGGGCATGCTCGACGACGACAGCATCTATGATGCCGGCCATGCGTTGGCGATGGCCGGGCGCTATGACGAGGCGATCGCCGTGCTCAGCCTTGCCGCCAACAA
This sequence comes from Mesorhizobium sp. M0140, assembly GCF_040322475.1. Taxonomy (NCBI): domain Bacteria; kingdom Pseudomonadati; phylum Pseudomonadota; class Alphaproteobacteria; order Hyphomicrobiales; family Phyllobacteriaceae; genus Mesorhizobium; species Mesorhizobium sp. M0140. The sequence continues at coordinate 22,133 of NZ_JAMYTM010000029.1, forward strand.
GCAGGATCCGCGCATCCTCAACTATCTCGGCTATTCGCACCGCCATTCCGGCCGCGTCACAGTCGGCCTCGGCTATTACGAGGAAGCGCTGCGCATCGATCCGGACTACACGCTGGTGCGTGAATATCTCGGCGAAGCGCATCTGCAGATCGGCGATCTGGCCGGCGCCCAGCAACAGCTGATGGAAATCGAGAAGCGGACCGGCAAGGGTTCGCGCGAATACGGCATGCTGGCCGAGCAGATCGACCATTTTATGCGAAGCTGAAAAGATTCCAGGGCTCTTTTAAGCGGCCGCGAGCGATCGCGGCCGCTTTTGTTGCCCCCAGTCTCATTCACCGCCCCCGGCTGATGAATGCGGGGATGATTTTTACAAAACCGATTTTTGGGCGTGAAAAACCCGCGAAGATTGCTATATTCAGGGAAATTGCGGTGAAACGGTTCCGTTAGCCCGAGGCTGCCGGACCCGTTTTCTTTTTGTACCATCGACAAGGCTTTCCCCGAAACGCGGGGGTGGCAGCAGGAAAGGTCAGGCATCATGAACAAGGTCCCGATGACAGGCGAGGGGTTCGCGTCATTGAAGGAAGAACTGCGCTGGCGCCAGCAGGAAGAGCGGCCGCGCATCATCGAGGCGATCTCCGAAGCGCGCTCGCATGGCGACCTGTCCGAAAATGCCGAATATCATGCCGCCAAAGAGGCGCAGAGCCTCAACGAGGGCCGCGTCAACGAGCTTGAAGATTATATCGCGCGGGCCGAGGTGATCGACGTCAGCAAGCTCAGCGGCGACAAGATCAAGTTCGGCGCCACCGTGGTGCTGGTCGACGAGGATACCGAGGAAAAGAAGACCTACCGGATCGTCGGCGACCAGGAGGCGGACGTGAAGTCCGGCCGCATTTCGATCTCCTCGCCGATCGCGCGTGCGCTCATCGGCAAGGAAGTCGGCGACGCCATCGAGGTCAATGCGCCTGGCGGTGCCAGGGGGTATGAGATCGTCCAGGTGCAGTTCATCTAGGGAATTTGAGGGGGGAGCGGCTGCGACTTTTAAGCTGAGGTTTGCGCCGCCCCTCATTGCCCTGCCGGGCATTTCTCCCCGTATAGTGACGGGGAGAAAGATGCTCTCATCGACGATTTCGCCAATTTTCAACGTAGCAGAATAGACGCTGGCCTTGCGTTCAGATCCCTTCTCCCCGTCGTTATACGGGGAGAAGGTGCCGGCAGGCGGATGAGGGGCAGCGCCAGCCTTTCCGATTGACTTCAGTTCTTGCCAGCGTTGGCCTTGCCAAGGACCTGGAGTCCCGCCAGCCTTTCTGCCTCCGCCACCACCTCCGCCGGCATCACACGCTTCCCGGGCGGGGCCAAGAGCGTCGACGCATATTGCCCGCGAGGCCCCGTCAACCCTGGCTCGGTTGCCAGGAACACCGCAACCGTCGGCAGCCCGAAGGCGCTGGCAAGATGGGTCAGCCCGGTGTCGGCGCCGATGACCAGCTCCGAGCGGCCGATAAATGCAGCGATCTCGGCCAGCGGTGACTTTGGCACCACAACTGTTAACGGCACTGCCTTGGCAATGGCTTCGGCCACGGCCTTCTCGCGCTCGTTCGCCCATGTGGTGACCGGCGTCATCCCACGTTCAGCCAGCAGGCGGGCGGTTTCAATCCAGTCTTCGGCCGGCCATTTCTTGTCTTCGCGGCTGGTGCCGTGCAGCAGGAAGGCGGTTTTTCCAGAAGGGCCCGCCAGAGTGCCGGCGGGCGGCACGATGCCGGAGTCCAGGGTCGAAAGATCGGGCTGATAGCCGAGCGCCAGCCCGAACAGCCGCCGTGTCCGCTCGATGGCGTGCAGGTCGCGCGGCACGGGATAAGTGGCATCGTAGAACAGCGTCGCAGAAGGTTCGCGCGCGCTCGAACGGTCGAAGCCGGCAATGGGGGAGCCCACCTGTCTTGCCACCAGAGCCGATTTCAGGAGGCCTTGCGCATCGATGACGAGGTCGTACCGGCAATCGCGCAAGGTCCGCCGCAGGGCGGCCGCCTCGCGCCAGGTGGCGCCGTCGAGCAGCGCCTTGCGCCAGCGCCGGATCGCCACTGTATGAATCCGGTCGATCGCCGGGTGAAGCGCGACGATGCCGGCAAATGCCTCTTCGACGCACCAGTCGAAGGTCAGGTCCGGGCGGTTGCGACGGGCATCCTCGACGGCCGGAAAGGTGTGAATGACGTCGCCCATCGATGACGTCTTGACGATCAGCACCTTCATGCCGCTGCCGGGATGTCCAGCAGCCGCTCCGCCGCTGCCGCGACCTGGCCGACTTGCAGCGTCTTCAGGCAGTTGAGGTGGCCGAGCGGGCAGACCTTCTGGTGGCAGGGCGAGCACGACAGGCTAAGCCAGACCAGTTCCCGGTGCTCGGCCAGCGGTGGCGTGTTCTCGGGCGAGGTCGAGCCGTAGACGGCGACGATCGGCGTGCCGACGGCGGCCGCGACATGCATCAGCCCGCTGTCGTTGGACACGGCCAGCCTTGCGGCGGATATCAGGTCGATGGCGTCCTCCAGCCGCGTCTGTCCGGCGAGATCGACGACGCCGGGCGCCAGGGCCGCGATCTCCGCCGTCACGTCGCGGTCGTTCTTCGAGCCGAACAGAGCGACCTTCAAGCCTTTGCCCATGAAATCGCGGGCAAGCCCGGCATAGCTTTCGCTGGGCCAGCGCTTGGCCGGGCCGAATTCGGCGCCGGGCATCAGGGCCACGAATTTCTGCGGCGCTAGGCCGAACCGGCCGAGCAGGTCGACCTGGTTTTTCGTGTCCACGCTAAGCCGTGGCGCTCGGAAACCACCGCCCTGGGCAAGGCCGAAATAGGCCTGCGCGGTGCGTCGTTTGATGCTGTCGGGCAATGGCACGATGTCGGTCAACAGGCCATAGCGCATCTCGCGCAGGTTGCCGACCCGGCGCGGAATGCGGGCAAAGAACGGGATTAGCGCCGACTTCCAGCTGCCCGGCAGGACATAGGCGATGTCGTAGCGGCCGCGCAGCAGGCGGCCGAAGCGTCGCCGATGGGTGAATTCGAGCGCACCGGGTTTGAGCGGAAAGTCGATCTGCTGGCGGATTTCGGGCATGCGGTTGACCAGCGGCGCTGCCCAGGTCGGCGCCAGCACATCGATGGCGGCGTTGGGATGCAACTCCTTCAGCGCCGAAAACAGGCACTGCGCCATCACCATGTCGCCCACCCAGCGTGGGCCGATCACGAGGATCGTTGGGCTTTCAGCCATTCGACATAGTCTCTGACACCGGTTTCCACTGTCCGGAATTGGCCATTGTAACCGGCCGCGCGCAAACGGGACATATCAGCTTGCGTAAAGCTCTGGTAGCTGCCCTTGAGATGGTCGGGGAAGGTGATGAACTCGATCTCGCCCTTGCCCAGCGTGTCGATCACTGTTTCGGCTATGGCGCGGAAGGGCTGGGCACGGCCGGTGCCGCAATTGAAGATGCCGCTTGAGCCCTGTTTCCACAGCCACAGATTGACGTCGGCGACGTCGCCGACATGGATGAAGTCGCGGCTTTGTTCGCCGGGCCCGAACCCGTCATGGGCGCCGAACAGTTTCGGGTTCTCGCCGCGTTCGACCTGGTTGAACAGATGGAAGGCGACGGAGGCCATGGCGCCCTTGTGCGCCTCGCGCGGGCCATAGACGTTGAAGTAGCGCAAGCCCACGACCTGTGAATGGTCGGTATCGAAGGCGGTGCGCCCGGCGAACACGGTTCGCCTGACGAAGTCGTCGAACAGCTTCTTGGAATAGGCGTAGACGTTGAGCGGCCGCTCGAGCGCCGGATCCTCGCGAAACTCCGAGCCGCCGCCATAGACGGAAGCCGAGGAGGCGTAGAGGAAGGGCACGCGCAGCGCCTGGCTTGCGTGCAGCAGCCGTTTCGAGAAGGCGTAGTTCACCTCCATCATGAACTTGCCGTTCCACTCGGTGGTGGTCGAGCAGGCGCCCTGGTGGAAGATGGCCTCGATGCGGCCGAGCGAGCCTGCCTCCATGCGGTCCAAGAAATCGTCCTTGTCGAGATAGTCGGCGATCTTGAGATCGGCAAGATTGGCGATCTTGTGACCGTCGGTAAGGTCGTCGACGACGAGGATGTCGTCATGCCCTTCGGCATTCAGCGCGGCGACGATGTTGGAGCCGATCATACCGGCGCCGCCCGTGACGATGATCATGAAGGGCCTCTGGTTGCTTGCGATTCCGGCCCTTATAGGGGAGGCTAGGCGGGCTGTCGATAAAGCCAGGCATGTGCCTGTCCTGCCATTTTTATGGGCTTGTCTGTTTTGTCTGTTTTGTCTATTATGGACAAAACGGGACATCCCATGAAAAACTATCCATCGACCGATCTGAAACAGAATCTTGGAGATGTGCTTGCAGCTGCCAGCCAGCAGCCGGTCTCCATCACTCGCCACAACAAGCCGAGATACGTCCTGATGAGCATCGAGGCCTACGAAGCGCGCTTCGGCAACGACAGCCGCCGCGTCTACGCTGCGGAGGATGCCCCGACCGAACATGTCGAGATGCTTGAGGAGTACGCCGCGGAATTGGACCGTGATTAAACCCGCCGCTGCGGACGTCTGGCGATATCCATATCTTTGGCATCGCCAACACGGAGACGGCGAGACCGAAGGCCGGAAGTCACGGCCTGTAGCCTTTGTGGCTGTCCTTCCTGGGAAAGCCGGCGGTACGAACCTCTTCATCCTTGCAATCACTTCCACGCAGCCGGGCCGTGATCGCGTTGCCGTCAGCATCCCGGAAATTGAACGCCACCGTGCGGGCCTCGACCCTATGCCCCTTTGGGTCATGGTCGACGAGTACAATCATGATATCCTGGAAGCGTCAGCCTATTTCGAGCCGGGTGCGCGAATCGGCGCGTTCAGCCCGTCATTTCACAAGAAAATTATGTTCGCTTTACTGCGGTTGTCCGCACGGGTCAGTCCAAAGCCATCCCGCCCCGCGCGCGGACTGAATCGACAGAACAGAGCATGATCGTGAGGGACCAAAAATGCCATCGACCGAACTGCTCATCGCGTTTTTCGCCACCACGGCGATCTTCGCCTACATTCCAGGCCCGGCCATGCTCTATGCCGCCGCGCAGACGATGGCGCGCGGCCGCTGGTCCGGCCTGACGGCGGCACTTGGCATCCATCTGGGCGGCTACGTGCATGTTTTCGCCGCGGCTGCCGGGCTGTCGGTGCTGTTTCATGCCGTGCCGACGCTCTACCTGGCGGTCAAGCTGGTCGGCGCGCTCTATCTGATCTGGCTTGGCGTCTCGCTGTTTCGCAAGCGCGCAGACGGCGATGCGGCGCTGCCTGCCATCGAGCGCAAATCAGCGCGGCGCGCCTTTTTCGAGAGCATCACCGTCGAGGTGCTCAATCCGAAGACAGCGATCTTCTTCATGGCGTTCCTGCCGCAATTCATCGACGCCTCGGCGGCGTTTCCGGTCTGGCTGCAGTTCGTCGTGCTCGGCACGATCGTTAATCTGATGTTCTCCTCGGCCGATATCGTCTGTGTGTTCCTGGCGGGCGCCGTGATCGGCCGTTTGCGGCGTTCGAGCCGGGCACAGCGGCTGATGCAACGGGCGGGAGGGGCCGTGCTGGTCGGGCTGGGCGTCCATGTCGCCCTGCAGAAGAGCTGACCGCCCGAGCCTGCCGGGATCATGCCTGCCGTTGCGCTGCGTGAATTTGCGGTATATCGGCTTTCGCCATGAGCGATCCGACCAGTCGATTGATGAGCACTTATGAGATTGAAATCGGCCTTTTCCCTGTGTTGCCAGTGACATGATCAAGCACAATCCGCCTTCTCCCGAACCGTTGCACCGCGCCATTGCGCGGTTCGGCCAGGCCACCGTGCTGGTGGTCGGCGACTTCATCCTCGATCGTTTCGTCAACGGTGTCATCGAGCGGATCTCGCCGGAGGCGCCGATCCCGGTGCTGCACGGGCGCGGCGAGACCTCGACCATGGGCGGTGCCGGCAATGTCGTGGCCAACATCGTTTCGCTTGGTGCTGCCGCTGTTCCCGTCTCGGTCATCGGCACCGATGTGGCAGGCGATAGCCTGGTGCGGATGCTCGGCGAGCTTGGCGCCGATACGGCGGGCCTCGCGCAGGAGCGTGGTCGCATGACCTCGTCCAAAAGCCGCTTCAGCGCGCTCAACCAGCAGGTGCTGCGCTTCGACGAGGAGGAAATCAAGCCGTTGGGTGCTGCGGAGCGAGCCGGCCTGATCCGGCATTTCCGCGCCGCACTGACGCGCGCCGACATCGTCATCCTGTCCGACTACGGCAAGGGCATCCTGCTCGACGGCGTCGCCGGCGACTTGATCGCCATCTGCCGCGAGGCTGGAAAGCCGGTGCTGGTCGACCCGAAGGGCCGCGATTATGCGCGCTATGCCGGGGCGACCGCCATCACCCCCAACCGCAAGGAACTCGGCGAGGCCGTCGGCCATGCGGTGTTCGCCGATGACGAGATCGTGGCTGCCGCACGCGAGCTGATTTCGGCACATGGTTTCGATTTCGTCGTTGCGACGCGCAGCGAAAAGGGCATGAGCGTGGTCGGTCCCGACGAGGCGCGCCACATCGCCACCCAGGCGCGCGAAGTGTTCGACGTTTCGGGCGCCGGCGACACGGTGATCGCGAGCTTCGCGCTGGCGCTGGCCGTGGGCGCCGATACGGTCATGGCCGCTTCGATCGCCAATGCCGCTGGTGGCGTCGTGGTGGGCAAGCGTGGCACCGCGCGGCTGACGGTCGAGGAACTCACCGGCGCGCTGTTCCGTTCACATGGGCCGACCGCCCACAAGGACGCCATCCTCGATGCCACATCGGCCGCCCGCATGGTGGCGGCGTGGAAGGAAGAGGGCCTGAGCGTCGGCTTCACCAATGGCTGCTTCGACATCCTGCATGCCGGCCATGTCAGCTTGCTGCACGCGGCGCGCAGCCAGTGCGACCGGCTGGTGCTCGGCCTTAACAGCGATGCCTCGGTGCGGCGACTGAAGGGCGCCGGGCGCCCGGTCAACGACCAGCACGACCGCGCCTGCGTGCTGGCAGCACTTGCCTCGGTCGATGCGGTCGTGGTGTTCGAGGAAGATACGCCGCTGGCGCTGATCGAAGCGCTGCTGCCCGACATACTGGTCAAGGGGGCCGATTACACGGTCGACACCGTGGTCGGCGCCGATGTGGTGCAGAAGGCCGGCGGACGCGTCGTGCTGGTCGATCTGGTCGCCGGAAAAAGCACCACCAACACCATTGGCAAATTGCGCGCCGGCGGCACCACAAACTGAGGGTTTCATGTCCGAGTTGAACGATTATCTTGTCCGCTCCGCGGCTGCCATATCAGCCATGGTCGAACGGGACCTGACCGGTGAGATGGGGCGGGCAGCGAGCGCGGTGGTGACGGCGCTTTCGTCGGGGAAAGCCTTGCTCATCGCCGGCAATGGCGGCTCGGCCAGCGACGCCATCCACATTGCCGGCGAACTGGTCGGCCGCTTTCTCAAGGAGCGCAAGGCCTACAATGTCATCGCGCTGCCGGCCAATGCAGCGGTGCTGACCGCCTGGGGCAACGACTATGGATTCGACACGGTTTTTTCGCGCCAGGTCGAGGCGCATGGCGCCGCCGGCGGGGTGCTCCTGGCGATCTCGACCAGCGGCAATTCGCCGAGCATCCTTGCCGCCGCCGAACAGGCGCGGAGGATGGACATGACGGTGATCGGCATGACCGGCGACACCGGCGGCAAGCTGAAGCCTCTGTCCGATATCCTGCTCAACGTGCCGTCGACCTCGACGCCGATCATCCAGCAGGGGCATCTGTGCCTTTACCATCATTTGTGCGAGGTGGTCGAAGCGCGCCTCAGCAATGGCTGATCCCCCGACCTCTGGCCGCTATCCGCTGGCGGAGCCTGGCCTATGGGTCGAGCAGGTCGGCTCAAGGCTGTTCGCCGCCGGCTCGCCGGCGCTGTTCCTCGATCGCGACGGCACCATCAATGTCGATACGGGCTATCCGGATGATCCTGCCGAAATGGTGCTGCGCGCGGACATAGCCGCGGTGATAGCCGCCGCCAACCGGGCCGGCATTCCGGTCATCATCGTCACCAACCAGTCGGGCATCGCGCGTGGCTATTTCGGCTGGGGCGATTTCGCTGCCGTCAACGGCCGCGTGCTCGAGCTGCTGCGCGCCGAAAATGCGTTCGTCGATATGGTCGTCGCCTGCGCCTATCACGAAGCTGGCACCGGTGTGCTTGCGGTCGCCGATCATCCGATGCGCAAGCCCAATCCGGGCATGTTGCTGGAGGCGGCCGGGCGCCTCGGGCTCGATCTGCGGCGTTCGCTGATCGTCGGCGACAAGGAGGCCGACATGGAGGCGGGACAACGCGCCGGCCTCGCGCAGGGCTGGCTGGTAGACGGGCAAGCAGCTGTCCGATCGGGCTTCACAATTCAGCCTTGGTGCGCCCGCGCGGATTTCGACGGCCTGCTCGCCGCAATAGCTGCGCTTGGCACCGCCTCGGGCGCGCCGTGACGGCTTACATCCGATCTTTGTCTCGCCAGGCTTCATAAAGCTTGGCCTCTGTCGCGAACGAATACAGCATCACCAGCATCGAATAGACGAATCCGTGCCGGCCGCACAGGAAGTAGCGCTTGGCCAGGTAGAACTTCAGGAAGTTGCCGAGAGGCGACAGCACCAGTCTTATCAGGCCGGGCTTCTTGGCTCGTTCGACCAGCGTGGCAACCTTGAGGCTGGAGTAGGTGTTGGCTCTTGCCAGATCCTCGGCAATGGTCATTTCGCGGCGATGCAGCAGCACGCCATTTTCTATCGTGCCGGTTTCGCCTGGCACCTCGAACGACTCATGGACCCGCAGATTAAGGTCCATCGTGGCCTTGTCGCGGCGGAAAAGACGCAGCAGCCTGTTGTGAAGCACCCAGCGGTGCGCATAGCCATAGCCCTTCAGCTTGTCGCGGCGTCTGATGTACCATCCGTCGAAGGCGTCATTCCCAAGCTGGGTCACATTCATGATTGACTGCCTGAGCACGTCGTCGATGGCCTCGTCGGCTTCAATCGAAAGGCACCATGGTTGCGTGGCCTGATCGAGCGCGAATTGCCGCTGACGAGGAAAGCCCGGCCAATCGTTGTGAAACAGCCTTATCGGGTAGCCTTTGGCGATGTACCCATTGACGACGTCCAGAGTGCTGTCCGTCGAGCCCGAATCGACGACGATGATCTCGGCGCAGAAATCGACGCTTTCCAGGCACTCGCCGATCATATCGGCCTCGTTCATGCAGATGACCAGCGCCGAAACCGGGCTAGAAAATCGAGTCATCGTCCCACCCCACGGCACACTGTTCTCGGAATTGGGCTGCCCTGCGCCACCTGTTTACGCAATCCCGAAAGCGCTATGCGCTTTTCCCGGGAAAACCGTTACATACTTTTTCTGGAATTGCTCTAGGAAACCAACAAGACGGCTACGGCAGAAATTCCGGCTTCACAGGAGAGCTATCGAACGCCAAAGCGGCGCTGATATGGCGAGGCGTTCAAGCCGCATCGGCGAAGCCCGCTGCGGTTCAACCGGGTCAAGGCTGTGCGAACGAGACCAGCCCTTCGTCCTTGACCCGGCGGATGGTGAGCGCTGTTCGCACCGTGTCGACATTCGGGGTCGAGGTCAGTTCCTCGATGACGAAGGTCTGGAAGGCGCCAAGGTCGCTCGCCACGCAATGGAGCAGGAAATCGGATTCGCCCGACACCATCCAGGCGTCGCGTACGATCGGCCAGCCGCGGGTGCGCTCGGCAAAGATGCGCAGCTCGGCATCGGCCTGATGATGCAGGCCGACCAGGCAGAAGGCAACGACATCGAGGCCGAGCGCTGGCGCATTGAGCAAGGCGCGGTAGCCACGGATGATGCCCGCTTCCTCCAGGCGCTTGACGCGGCGCAGGCATGGCGGAGCCGAAATGCCGACGCGGTTCGACAGTTCGACATTGGTCATGCGGCCGTCGCCCTGCAATTCGCGCAGGATCTTCCAGTCGATGGCGTCGAGGTCGGCCTTGAGCGGCATGGGGGTTCTCGATCATCAGGGGCAATACGCAAGAATCTTGCGTGATTTTGTAATTAAACGACTTCGCTGTCCATTCCTCCTTCGCCCGGAATATTTCACGGGATCAGCGGGCGACAGGTGTGACAAAGCTTTCCGGGGACGAACTCCAACTTGCCTTGCTGGCGTCGTGGGCAACACTTACATTACGCGCGACAATGATCGAGTTTTCCATGCCGCAATTGCCGGCAGCCCTCCGCAGAGGCTTTAGATGACCACCAAGCACGCGCCCGTTCTCATCATCGGTTCCGGTCCGGCCGGCTATACGGCGGCGGTCTATGCCGCCCGCGCCATGCTGAAGCCGATGCTGGTCGCCGGCCTGCAGCAGGGCGGGCAGTTGATGATCACCACCGATGTCGAGAACTATCCCGGCTTCGCCGACCCGATCCAAGGTCCGTGGCTGATGGAGCAGATGCTGAAACAGGCCGAGCATGTCGGCACCGACATCATCAACGACATCATCACCGAGGTCGACCTCAACGTGCGACCGTTCCGTGCCAAGGGCGATTCCGGCACCACCTATACCGCCGACGCGCTGATCATCGCCACCGGTGCGCAAGCGAAATGGCTGGGCATCCCGACCGAGCAGGACTTCATGGGTTTTGGAGTCTCGGCCTGCGCCACCTGCGATGGTTTCTTCTACAGGGGCAAGGATGTCGCGGTGATCGGTGGCGGCAATTCCGCGGTGGAAGAGGCGCTCTATCTGTCCAATCTCGCCAAGAGCGTGACGGTCATCCACAGGCGAAGCGATTTTCGCGCTGAACGTATCCTGCGCGAGCGGCTTCTGAAGAAGGACAATGTCCGCATCATCTGGGACACGATCGTCGATGAGATCACCGGTCGACCCGGCAAGACGCCGCTGCCGCCCTCGGTCGAGGGGCTGAAGCTCAAGCATGCGGTGACCGGCGAGGTGTCGCACCTCAAGGTCGACGGCGTGTTCGTGGCCATCGGCCATGCGCCGGCGGTTGAACTGTTCGCCGGCAAGCTCAAGCAGAAGCCGAACGGCTATCTGTGGACGGCGCCGGATTCGACCCGCACCGATGTGCCGGGCGTGTTCGCGGCCGGCGATGTGACCGACGATATCTACCGCCAGGCGGTGACGGCAGCGGGGCTCGGCTGCATGGCCGCGCTCGAGGCGGAGAAGTATCTGGCCGGCATCGAAGTGCATCGCGAAGCGGCCGAGTAGAGAGTTCAGAGAGCGGCTTAGAAACGCCGTGTAAAAGCCTGATTTTTCATTCAGACGCCAAAACAGAACGAGGGGAATCATGGCGTTGGACTGGGACAAGCTACGCGTGTTTCACGCTGCGGCGGAGGCGGGGTCGTTTACCCATGCGGCCGAGACATTGCATCTGTCGCAATCGGCGATCTCGCGGCAGGTCAGCGCGCTCGAGCATGATGTCGGCGTGCCGCTGTTCAACCGCCACGCCCGCGGGCTGGTGCTGACCGAGCAGGGTGAGATGCTGTTTCGCACGGCGCATGACGTGCTGATGAAGCTGGAGACCATCAAGTCCCGGCTGACCGAGACCAAGGATCGCCCGTCGGGCGTGCTGCGGGTGACGACGACGGTGGGGCTGGGCGCCGGCTGGCTGACCGAGCGGGTACAGGAATTCATCGAACTCTATCCCGAAATCAGCCTGCAGCTGATCCTCGCCAACGAGGAACTCGATCTCACCATGCGCCAGGCCGATTGCGCCATCCGGCTGCGCCAGCCGCAGCAGCCGGACCTGATCCAGCGCCGCCTGTTCACCGTGCATTTCCACCTCTACGCGGCCCCATCCTATGTCGCCAAGCATGGTAAGCCGTCTTCCGTCGCCGAGCTGAAGGCCCATCGCATCGTCACCTTCGGCGTGCCGGTGCCGTCGCATCTGTCGGAGCTGAACTGGCTGGAAACGGTCGGTGATTTCGAAGGCGGACAAAGGGTGCCGACGCTGCAGATCAACGACATATTGTCGATCAAGCGTGCGGTGCAGGGCGGTGCCGGCATCGCCATGCTGCCCGACTATGTGATCAGCAAGGACTCCGATCTGGTGCAGCTGCTGCCGGAGACCGAGGTGCCGTCTTTCGACACCTATTTCGCCTATCCCGACGCGATGAAGAACCAGGCCAAGCTGCATGTGTTCCGGGACTTCATCATCGCCAAGGCCCGAAGCTGGTCCTTCTGAGGGCATGCCGATATTCAAGTGAGGCCGGCCCGCGAATGGCCGCTTCCTGCGCTTCCCCGTCTACCGCATCGCGGTAGAACTGTGCTCACGTACTTAAGTACGCTCCGCTCCGGTTCTCGGCAGCCACCATTCTCGACTCGGCCTGACCTGAATCTCAACGCGCCCTGCGATGGTGGCTCAACCACGCCAGGGCGACAGTCGAGGCAGCCAGCCCGGGACGTTGCGGCGGTAGGTGTCGTATTCGGCGCCGTAGCGGTGAGCCAAGGTCGGCTCCTCGTAGAACCGCACGAAAGAGCCCATGACGATCGCGCCGATGACTGCATAGGCGACAAGCGCCCAGCTCGAGAACAGCAGCGCCTGGCCGAGGATGATCGACAGCACGGCGACATACATCGGGTTGCGGACATGGCGGTAGATGCCACCGATCACCAGCCTCTCGGTCGGGGCGACCGGTGCGGGTGTGCCCAGGCCCTCAAGCGCAAAACGGCCGAAGGCATGCAGGAGTGCCGCGACCGCGGCGACGATCAGAAGCCCGCCGACAGGGACAAAGCCCGGCAGACCAGACCACGGCAAGCCCCAGCGATCGGTCAACAGCCAAGGCACCAGCCCGGCAACCACGCAGGGCGCCGCGATGAAGAAGGCCGCACTGCCCGCGATCGCCGAAAACGTCCGCATTGGCTGCTTCCTCCCCGATTGCCTTAGAAATGCACGCCTGCTGCCCGCTTCCACATCATTGCCCAGTTTTGGCATTTCGAGCCGACAGCCAGCCGAGATTGGCGATTCTGTAGTTGCAATTGCCCGATTCAGCGCTCCATTTCGACGATTTTGCTGGTCCTATTGGCTTCTGGAATGGGTTAGACCACAGCCTGCGTCTTTTTGCATGTGTGTGTTGCAAAATAGATGCTTGTTTCTTGGGCATGATGAGCACATATATAGATCATCTCCTGGGCGCGTTCTCCTCCCATTAGCGCCCTCGAGTGTTCCCCTCTGGAGGTTAGCCTTAACAGGCACTCCAATCAAACTCAGCCGGATCTTCATTGATCCGGCTTTTTTGTTGCCTGTGCCCTGCTGGGCCGGCCAAAAATTCCATCACAATTGCCACGTAACGGTGACATGTAACCTCTGGTAACATATCCCGGACGCTCGCGACCTGCTATGTAGATCATAGGACGCGGTGTGGTTCGGACGGGAGATGGGGGCATCACTCGTACGGCCCGGGCTCAGGCGGCTACCGCGTCCGAACCGTTTTTCCGCCGAACACGGCGGTACCAAATGCGGCGGACCTGACGTTTTACCTCCCAAGGAAACGGTCCGCGAACAAAACGACGTCCGGCCCCGCCGGACGTCGTTTTCTCTTGTTCCCCCGAATCAGGTTCGAGAGGAACGCCACGCCATCAGGCAGCCTTGCCGTTGGTGTTCATCGCCTCGTCGGCCAGACGGCCGGTGAGTTCGGCCATGTGGTCGAAGACGGCACGATAGCTGGCAACGCCCGCGGTCGCGGAGCGCAACTCGATGATCAGGTCGCCGATCTCGGCTTGCGGCATGGTTGCCTCGACGACATCCCATCCCGGCCAGTCGGGCCGCGCGTCGTAGCCGAGGATCTGACCGCGCCGCTGCGGGATGAGAGCGATGATCTTCGAGGTGGCGTCGGAGGGGGTGACGATCTCGACCTTCATCACGGGCTCCAGGAGCACCGGCAAGCACGCGGCCATGCCTTCCTTCATCGCCAGCCTGGCCGCCATCTGGAAGGCCATGTCGGAGGAATCGACCGCATGATAGGAGCCGTCCGACAGGTTGACTGCGACATCCACGACCGGAAAGCCCAGCGGCCCGAATTTCAGATAATCGCGCACCCCGGTCTCGACCGACTGGATGTAGGTCTTGGGCACGACGCCGCCGGTAATTGTATCGGTGAACTGGAAGCCGGAACCGCGCGGCAGCGGCTTGATCTCGATCACCACGTCGCCGAACTGGCCATGGCCGCCGGACTGTTTCTTGTGACGGCCGCGCTGCTGCGCCGATTTGCGGATCGTCTCGCGATAGGGCACCGCCGGCGGATGGCCTTCGACCGGTATCTGGTTCTTGCCTTCCAGCCGCTCGCGCACCACGCGCAGATGCATCTCGCCATGGCCCGACAGCACGGTTTCGGCCGAGTCCTGATTGTGGCGCAGGCTGAGCGAGGGGTCCTCCTCGGCCAGCCGCTGGATGGCAGCCGACATCTTCACTTCGTCCTTGCGCTCCTTGGGGCGGAGCGCGAAGGCGAAGACCGGCTGCGGCGGCTCGAACTGGACGAGCGGCTTGGTGCCGCCCTTGGCCGAGCTCAGCGTCTGGCCGGTCTTGACCTCGTCCAGCTTGCCCAGTGCCACCGTGTCGCCGGCCTTGGCGATGGAGAGCTTGGACTGGTCCTTGCCGAGCATCCGGTAGATGCCGGAAACCTTGGCGGTGTCGCCGCCGGGCAGCCAGAGTTCGGAACCGTCGACGACCTGACCGGAGAGGATGCGCGACACCGACAGCTTGCCGCCATGCGAGGTGTGGATGGTCTTCATCACCTGGACCAGGGTAGCCGCGCCGTCGGGTGCACCGAGCCGTTTGCGGGTCGCCTCGATGTCGGGCGCGTCGTGGCGAATCGCCTTCAGGAGGCGCAGCACGCCGTTGCCTTTCTCGGCGGTGCCGATCAGCACCGGGATCACCGCACCGTCGCGCAGGTCGGCGGCGAGGTCGTCGAAGATCGCGTCCTTGGGCGGCTCGATCTCCTCGAGCAGCTGTTCCATCAACTGGTCATCATGGTCGGCCAGCGTTTCCAGCATCGAGAAACGCGCTTCGAGCTCGCGCGCCTTGTCGTCGCCGGGAATCTGCGCCACCTCGCTTTCGGCATATTCGCGATAGATGTAGGCGCGCTCCAGCGCCAGGTCGATCGAACCAATGACGACGCCGTCCTTGCGCAGCGGAATCTGGCGCAGCAGCAACGGCACGGCACTGGCCGGCTGCAGCATCTTCAGCGTGTCGCGCACACCGATGATTGCCTTGTCGACCTTGTTGAGGAACAGAATGCGCGGCACGCCGAGATCGTCGAGCTTGCGCATGATCAGTTGCAGGGCAGGGATCTTCTTTTCGTCGGCCTCGGCTACGACCACCGCGAGGTCGCAGGCGGCCAGCACCGGCTCGGCCTCGAAGGAGAATTCGATGGAACCGGGACAGTCGACGAAGGTGATCTGCTCGCCCATGAACTCGGTCGTGGCGACCGTCGCCTCGACGCTCATGGCGTGGGCGCGCGCCTCGGGCGAATGATCTGAAACGGTGTTACCTGATGAAACGGGATTTTGTCGGGGAATTGAGCCCGTACGGGCCAATATGGCTTCGAGAAGTGTCGTCTTACCGCTTGCGAAGGGACCGACTATGGCAATGCATTTCGGTCCCGTGCGTCGTCCTCCGGCGCGAGTACCCATGACTGACCTCCACTCAGGCGTTTCCCGTAGGACCGACTGGCATGTATGGTTCAGGCTTGGTCAATCGGTCCTGAGCGGCGGCCGGCCTGTTCGACCGTCGCGGGCGGGTTCTTTTCAAGTGCCACCTGCCCAAAGCCATCGTCCCACTTGTTTGCCGGCAGGGCAAGAAAAATAGAAACCCTTTGCTCGGCCGTGGACCGTGCGGATCATATGCTGGGCTGGCAGCCGGAAGCTGTTGCACGTCGACCGATATCGGCCGAAACTGAAAACAGGCGATCCGTCGCCCGCTGTTTGAAGGACCATCGACCCATGAAGATCATTGCCTGCGGCAGCGTGCCGACCGTCATCGCACCGGAAAAATACTTTACCGGCCGGGTGCTGCAGACGCCGATCATCGAGAAAGAGGCGCCGGCGCGGCTGCGGGCCACGCTGGTCAGCTTCGAGCCGGGCGCGCGCACCCACTGGCATACGCATCCGCTTGGCCAGACGCTTTACGTGACGGTGGGCGCCGGGCTTGCCCAGACGTGGGGCGGCCCGGTCCAGGAGATCAGGGCCGGCGACGTCATCTCGTTCGCGCCTGGCGAAAAACACTGGCATGGCGCGGCGCCGAAATCGGCGATGACGCATATCGCGATGCAGGAGGCGCTCGACGATGTCCATGTCGATTGGCTGGAGGGGGTGACATCGGAACAATATGGCGGCTGAATGCTCAGTCCGCAGGAAGCCGGCTTCTCTTCCAGCCGCTACATTTTTAGAAGAGGGCGACTCGCGGCGAGTCCCGTATCGTGGCGCAGGCCATGCTCAATCGCCGGATCGACAGCGCCATGCCGCCCGTTCAACTGACCGTCGGTCAGTGATGATTGCGAAACTCACGTCCGGACGTAGCCATGTCAAAGCACCGTCTGCCCCTGGTCGCCGCTGTCTATCTTGGTTCGTTCGTGGCTCTGCTCGACGTCAGCATCGTCAATGTCGCGCTGCCGACCATCCAGCAGGCGTTGCAAACCGATTTCGGCGGCCTGCAATGGGTGGTCGACGCCTACACGCTGTGCCTGTCCGCCTTCATGCTGTCGTCCGGCCTGATCGGCGACCGCTATGGCCGCAAGCGCTCGTGGCTGGCCGGCGTCGGCATCTTCGTGGCCGGCTCGCTGATCTGCGCCGTCGCGCCCAATCTGCCGGTGCTGCTGGCCGGCCGAGTGGTACAGGGCATCGCCGGCTCGCTGCTCATTCCAGGCGCGCTGTCGATCCTGACGCAGGCCTTTCCCGATGCGCGCCAGCGCGCCGGCGTCATTGGCGGCTGGGCGTCGTTCGCTGCCATCTCTCTGCTCGTTGGTCCCGTCCTCGGTGGCATCCTGGTCGAGACCGTCGGCTGGCAAAGCATCTTCCTGATCAACCTGCCGCTTGGCTTGATCACGATCGCGCTCGGTGCTGCTTCGATCAACGAGACGGCGCATCCCGAACATGCCCATCTCGATCTCGTCGGCCTGGCTCTCAGCATCCTGTGGCTGGGGGCGCTGACCTTTGGCCTGATCTCGGCCGGCGAGAATGGCTGGGGCGAGCCAAGGACGGTCGCGGCGCTCATCGCCGGCGTCGTCGGCCTGGCTGCTTTCCTCGGCTTCGAGGCGCGCACGGCACGGCCGATGCTGCCGCTTGGCCTGTTCCGTGACGTTCGCTTCGCCGTCGCCAATGTCGCTTCGTTCGCGCTCGGCTTCACCTCCTATTCCAGCGTCTTCTTCTTCTCGATGTTCCTGCAGCAGGTGCAGGGCTGGTCGCCGACGCAGACCGGCCTGCGCATGGCGCCGGCCTTCATCGTTCAGATCGTGGTGTCGCCATGGATCGGCAGGCTGAGCGCGCGCTATGGTCACTCCGCGCTGATGACCATCGGCTATGTTGCTATCGGCCTGTCCATGCTCGGCATGTGCTGGGCCGGTCCTTCGACGCCCTATGCGATGCTGTGCCTTCTGTTCGCCATTGGCGGCCTCGGCAATGCGCTTGCAATCCCGACCGGCAGCGCTGCCGCCATGTCCTATGCGCCGCGCGAACGCTCGGGCATGGTGTCGGCGGTCATCAATGCCACCCGCCAGAGCGGTCTTGCCATCGGCATCGCCTTGCTCGGCGCCTTGATGAGCATGCGGGCGACCAACCTTTTGACCGGGTATCTCGGCGACGCCGGTGTCGCCGACGCGGAAGCGGTGGCTCGTGCTGCAATTTCGCGGCATGATTTCGCAACCGATGCGGCGATGGGCGAAAGCGGCGTGCATGAACTCTATGCTGCCGCCTATGCCGGCGGCTTCCACGCCGCGATGCTGACGGCAGCGATCGGCGCGTTCCTCACCGCCGCACTGCTGGTTGCCGTGTTGGCGCCGGCCGAGGCGCGCTCTGCCAAAGAGACCAAGCACGAGGCGTGAGGCTGACGACCCATTAAAAACGGCGGTGATGAACTGACCCCCGAAAGTTGGATACAACCTTCGGGGTTTCGCGTTCATAGTGCGTCGGTCAGGTCAGCGAAGCCGTAAAACGCTGGATGCGTGTGCAGGCTTCTTCCAGAAGCCTCTCCGAGGTCGCGTAGGAGATGCGGAAGTTGGGCCCAAGGCCGAAGGCCGAGCCGAACACCACCGCGACGCCCTCGGCTTCGAGCAGTTCCGAGCAGAAGGTCTCGTCGGTGTCGATCAGCCTGCCAGCTTTGGTCTTCTTGCCGATCAGCTGGGCGCAGGAGGGATAGACATAGAAGGCGCCTTCCGGCGACGGACAGGTGATGCCGCGTGCCTGGTTGAGCATCGACACGACAAGGTCGCGCCTGCCTTGAAAGATCGCCTTGTTTTTGGCGATGAAATCCTGCGGGCCATTCAGCGCCTCGACGGATGCCCATTGCGCAATGGTGCAGGCGCCCGATGTCTGCTGACCCTGGATCATGTCCATCGCCTTGATCAGTTGAACCGGACCCGCCGCATAACCGATGCGCCAGCCGGTCATTGCATAGGCTTTCGACACGCCGTTCATGGTCAGCGTGCGCTCGTAGAGCTTAGGCTCGACCTCGGCGATGGTTTTGAAGACGAAATCGCCATAGGTCAGGTGCTCGTACATGTCGTCGGTCAGCGTCCAGACATGCGGATGCCTCAACAGCACGTCGGCCAGTGCGCGCAGTTCGGCCTCGGTATAGGCAGCGCCGGACGGGTTCGACGGCGAGTTCATCAGCAGCCATTTGGTCTTCGGCGTGATCGCCTTTTCCAGCACGGAAGCGGTCAGCTTGAAGCCATCGTCGATCGAGGTGTCGGCAAACACGGAGGTGCCGCCGCAGATCGCCACCATCTCGGGGTAGCTGACCCAGTAGGGGCGAGGAATGATGACCTCGTCGCCGGGGTTCAGCGTCGCCATGAAGGCGTTGAACAGGATCTGCTTGCCGCCGGTGCCGACTATGGTCTGCTCGGGCTTGTAGTCGAGATTGTTCTCGCGCTTGAACTTTTTTGCGATCGCCTCGCGCAGCGGCACGATGCCCGAAACCGGCGGATACTTGGTTTCGCCACGGTGGATTGCCTCAATCGCCGCATTCTTGATGTTGTCTGGCGTGTCGAAATCCGGTTCGCCGGCGCCAAGCCCGATAATGTCACGGCCGGCATTTTTCAGCTCGCGCGCTTTCTGCGTCACCGCGATGGTGGCGGAAGGCTTCACGCGGGAAAGGGTGTCGGCAAGAAAGGCCATGAGCTTGACGTCTCCATGGAAGATCGGCGCGGCCAGGAGCGACCGCGGCGCTTCTCATGTCGCATGATTTCGCGCAACGCAAGCATTGTCGGCTGATCCAGGTCTCAAGGAGCCGTGATCGGGACCCGGTCGGCAACAATAAATTCATTAACGAGCGGTAGAGGCTTGAGTGGCAGGATCGCAGACCAATTGCGGAGCGAGGAACCGTGTCGCGCAGCGTCGGGCTTGCCCACATCATCCGTCAGGACGACGGCACCTCCACCGGTGTCTGGGGCATCTACACGCTGCAAAGCGCCTTCCAGCCGATCTTCGCCTTCAAGGAAGGCAAGCTGTCGGTGGTCGCGTTCGAAGGGCTGATCCGACCGTTCCGCGACGGCGAGCCACAATCGCCGATGAATTTCTTCTCGACCTGTCCGGCCGCCGACCGGCTGCATATCGAGGCGCTGACCAGGACGCTGCATCTTCTCAACGCCGGTGCCTGCCTGCCGCGGGAAGCGTCGATCTTCGTCAATTTCGACCCGTCGGTGTTCACCGAACGCACTGTTGCCGACGCTGCCTTGCGCGACATGCGGCTCGTGCTGCACGAGGCCGGCATCGACCCGCGTCGCGTCGTCTGCGAGGTGACCGAGCAGCGGTCGGCGTCGCAGGAAGCCTTGCACGGCTTCGTCGCGGCACTGAGGGCCAACGGTTTTCGCATCGCCGTCGACGATTATGGCGCCGACGATTCCGACATCAATCGGGTCAAGGAGTTGAAGCCGGATATCGTCAAGTTCGATGCCTACTGGATCACGCAGCTGATGGAGTCCGGTGCCGGCTTTGCGTTGCTGACCGCCATGGTGAAGAACTTCGAGGAGCAAGGCATCCATACGGTGTTCGAAGGCATCGAGGAGGGCTGGCAACTGGAGCTCGCCGAGAAATCGGGTGCGTCGATGGTGCAGGGTTTCGTGCTGGCGCGGCCCGAATTGGCGCCGACCAGCTTTGGCGTCTTCGACAAGGCCAGGCAGGCGCCTGTCGCTGCTGCCGTCGACACGGTTCCTGCCGTGGCAACGCCTTCGGCGCGGCCGGTCAAGGCCTTCGGGCGCCGTGTGGCGACATGAGAGATGATCGGCGGCGCAATGTCGGCGATGCGATCCAGGTCGACGAAGTCGGCATCGAATACGGCATATATGGCGAGTTCCGGCTGCGCAGCGCCTACCAGCCGATTTTCGCGCCGCGCGGCCGGTTCCTTCACGCGGTCGCGGCCGAAGCCCTGATCGAGCCGCACCGTGCCGGCCGCCCCGGCGCGCCGAAGGTATTCTTTGAAAGCGTTGCCGTCTCGGACCGGCTGTTTGTGGAAACCATGTGCCGGGCGCTGCATCTCAGGAATTTCCGCAACATCGGCGTCGACGGCCTCGACCTGTTCTTCAACTACAACCCGTTGATCAACGACCATGCCGGGCGGGCACTGGCCGAAATTCGCCTGATGACCAGGCATCTCGGCGAGTTCGGCCTGGCGTCGGCCATGCTGGTCTGCGAAATCACCGAACAGGCGGCCGACGATGCGCTTCTCACGCGGCTGGTGCGCGAAATGCGGCGCGACGGCATGCGCATCGCCATCGACGATTTCGGCACCGGGCACTCGACCGAGGAGCGGGTGAGCCTGCTCAAGCCCGACATCGTCAAGATCGACGGCACCTGGTTCGCGGAGTTCTGCCGCCACGCTGCCGCCGAACGGTTCTTCCGCCCGCTGGTTTCCAGCCTGCATGACCGCGGCGCCAAGGTGCTGGTCGAAGGCATCGAGCAGCCCACCCATCTGCGCGTCGCGCTCGAAGGCGGCGTCGACCTGCTGCAGGGTTTTCTCCTCGCCCGTCCCGCGCTTGCCGGCACGGTATTCGAGGAAAAGCCGCTGGTCATCGATGCGCTGCTGGGCCGGGACAGCAAGGTCGTGCCCCTCTTTGGCTAGGGCATGCCGACAATTGGTGCCGTGAGCGTCCTTGGACGCTTTGCATCAGCGGCGCTGATCGTCGTACCAAAACAAATCATTGGTTGAGGCCGCCGCCGCTGCGATAATCGCGCGGAGACAGTGCTCCGGAGAACAGCCATGATACTCTAC
Organism: Mesorhizobium sp. M0140; assembly: GCF_040322475.1. Taxonomy (NCBI): domain Bacteria; kingdom Pseudomonadati; phylum Pseudomonadota; class Alphaproteobacteria; order Hyphomicrobiales; family Phyllobacteriaceae; genus Mesorhizobium; species Mesorhizobium sp. M0140. The sequence goes on from NZ_JAMYTM010000029.1 coordinate 43,611, forward strand.
GGCATGATCGACAGCGGCAATTGCTACAAGCCGCGCCTGCTGATGGCCAAGCTTGGCCTTGCCTTTACCAATGTCGGAGTGAGTTCGCACACAGGCGACACACGCAAAGCCGATTTTGTCGCCAAGAACCCGAACGCCATGGTGCCGCTGCTCGAGTTCGACGATGGCCGGCGGCTGGCCGAATCCAACGCCATCCTGCTCTATCTCGCCGAAGGCACACGCTTCCTGCCGGCGGACAGGTATGAGCGTGGGCTCGCCTATCAATGGCTGTTCTTCGAACAATACAGCCACGAGCCCTACATTGCCGTGCGCAAGGCGCTGCTGACCTTCCCCGAACGTGCCGGGGATGCGACCCCGGAGCGGCTGGCGGTGACGCTGGAGCGCGGCAACAAGGCGCTCGGCGTGATGAACAGGCATCTGGAAAACAATGCTTTCTTTTCCGGCAGCACGCTCAGCGTCGCCGACATCGCGCTGTATGCCTATACGCATACGGCGGAGCAGGGTGGTTTCCAGCTCGACGCCTATCCGGCGGTGGCGGCCTGGCTTGGCCGGGTAGAGGCCGATCCGGGGCATGTGCCGATCGATTGGGTGGAGTAAGTAACGCCGGTGGTCGTATCGCCTGCGGCGCCGATCTCCAGACAGCAAAAAGGCGGGATAAATCCCGCCTTCCATGCTTGGTAGCCTGATCGGGAGCGTCGGGTCCGGGCTGGCAGCTATCTGCTGATCCAGCTTGTCGGGTCTTTCCGCTCCAGCGCGCTTCTCGCGCGACTGTCAGTACATCCGTGACTTGCCGCGCGCCCCGAGCTCTCGCCCGGCGCGCGCACTTCGCAAAATCAGGCTGCCTTGCTCAGAGATCCCGCGGACGACTTGCCAGTGCGGCGGTCCTGCTCGATCTCGAAGTTGATCTTCTGGCCTTCGACCAGGGTCGACAGTCCAGCACGCTCGACAGCGGAGATATGGACGAAAACGTCCGCGCCGCCCGCGTCAGGCTGAATGAAGCCGAAGCCCTTGGTGGCGTTGAACCACTTGACCGTTCCTGTTGCCATTTTAGATAGTCCTTCAACATTTGCTTTAGATTGACCGGACCGAAGTCCAGCCGGTGTGCATCGAGATTTTGGAGATAGACGTCAGCAAACGCGAAGATCGCGAGGCCCGGATCGATCGGCCGAAATATCAATGGAAGGCATATAGGCTGGTTTCGCATAAAATACAAGACTGCGTGAGAAAGCCGTGATCGAGCGCTGCCCAACGGCTGCCCCAATCTGCTGAAAACGTTGCGGCAGATCACGCTGTTCTCGAGCGGCGGATCAGGGGAGACGACCATGAAAATCATTCTGCTTGCCGCCTGCCTCACGCTTGTCGCCGCTCAGGCGCAGGCGATCTCGCGCTACGACCCGACGCGTATGAGCTGCGGCAAGGTTCAGGGGACGATCGCCCGGCAAGGGGCCGTCATCCTGCGCTATCAGTCGAAGCGGGTGCCTGGGCTGCCGCTCTACGACCGCTATGTACAGAGCCAGCGATTCTGCAGCATGGGCGAGGTGAGGACACGGGCCTACGTGCCGAGCGCCGACACAAAGTCCTGCCCGGTCTACAACTGTAAGCGGCCGGACAATGACCGGCATTTCCGCCGGCGGTTCTTCCACAACAACTAGCGCTTATCGACCGGCAGCCATTGCTCTCTATCCCGGATGTGTTCTGTGAGCATGGACACAAATTGCGTCACCTTTTGCGGGCGAAAGCGCGCTGCCGGATAGACCACGTGAATGCCGCCGGAGGGCAGCACCCAGTCGGGGAGCACGTGGACGAGGCGGCCTTGCGATAGGTGGTCGACGACCAGATAGTCCGGCAGAACTGCCAGTCCGCCCCCGGCGAGCGTCGCTTCCAGCACAGCCGGCGTCGAGTTGATGGAGAATGCCTCGCGCAGGGTGATGGTGCGCGGCTCGAAACCGCCTCGGGTGAAGTTCCAGGTGAACGGCTTGCGAAGCACGGCATTGGCAACGAGCGGTAAGGAAGAAAGGTCTTCTGGCTTGTCTACTCTGATCCCGGCGGCGAAATCCCGCGACGCGACCAGGATTTGCCGGAAGGTGCCGATGCGGCGCGCCTGCTGGCTGGAGTCCTCCAGCCAGCCGACCCGGATGGACAGGTCTATCTTGTTGTCGATCAAGTCAATTATGGCATCGGAAATGAGCAGTTCGACGCCGCAGGCAGGAAATTTCTGGCGAAAGCGGGCGGCGATCGGGGCCAGCACGATCGCGCCATAATCATTGGACGCGGAAACACGCAGCACACCGGCCACCTCGGCGTTGGCCTCGCCAACCTCGGCGATCGCTTCTTCGACATCCCGCAGGATCAGAACGCAGCGTGCATGCAGAAGACGGCCTGCTTCCGTCGGCTCGACCCTTCGCGTCGTGCGCACGAGAAGCGTGGTTCGCAGCTCAGCCTCAAGGCGCGCGACCTGTTGGCTGACAACTGTTTTCGTGATGCCGAGCCGCTCGGCCGCGCGGGTGAAGGAACCCGCGTCGACCACCGTGGCAAAATAGGCGAGGCGATTGAGGTTTATCGATTCCACCACGAAGGCTCATTGTAAGCTTTCAACATACAGTTTGTATTATTATAGCCAATTTATTGATTAATCCAAAGAGCCTACCGTGCCGTTCCACCGTCCGTCCTGCGGCCGGCGGGTGCGCAGCCGCATCCGATCCCTTTCATTCAACGGAGATATTCCATGTTCACGAGGAGACAGATCATGAAGACCTCATTGGCCCTCGGCGCAACCGCCGCTTTCGCTCCCATCGACAGCGGCCGAGCCGCCGGCGCCAAGCTTGGCTGGAAACACTTCCCGGCGGGTCCAAACGGCTTCTTCCGTGCGCCGGTGCTGCTGTCGGGGCCGAGCGAAGCCCTGTTGATCGATGGCGGCTTCACCTATCCGGACGGCAAAGCGCTCGCCGATGCCATCAAGGCCAGCGGCAAGAAGCTGACCACCATCTACGTCACTCAGTCCGATCCCGATTACTACTTCGGCCTGAAGCCGGTGCGGGACGCCTTCCCGGAGGCGAAAGTGATCGCCGCCTCCGCCACGCTGGAAGCCATCAAGGGCAATGTGGAGAAGAAGCTCGCCGTCTGGGGTCCGCAATTGAAGGAAAATGGCCCGCAGGCGCTGTCCGACATCGTCTTCCCCGAGGCATTCGACGGCGCAACGCTGACCGTCGATGGCGAGACTGTCGAGATCGTCAATGCGGAAGAAGGATTGGCCAACCGCCGCTATCTGTTCGTGCCGTCGCTCAATGCCGTTTTCGGCGGAGTGATGATCTTCTCGGGCGTTCATGTCTGGACCGCCGACACGCAGACCAGGGAGAGCCGCGCCGCTTGGATCAAGACGCTGGACGCGATTGCCGCCCGCAAGCCCGCTGTCGTGGTGCCTGGCCACATGGCCCCCGATGCCGCGATCGGTCCTTCGGCGGTGGAGTTCACCAAGTCCTATCTCATCACCTTCGAGGAAGAACTGGGCAAGGCGGCAGACAGCGCCGCGTTGAAGGCGGCCATGGAGGCCCGCTTCCCCGGCCTCGGTATGGGCGTCGCCCTCGATGTCGGATCCAAGGTCGCCAAGGGCGAGATGAAGTGGGGCTGAGATGGCGACGAACCTCGATTTGATCCGTAGAACCTACGAGGGAACTTCCGAGGAGAACGGCCGCAATCTGCTGGCCGTTCTTTCCGCCGACATCGAATGGACCGAGGCGGAAGGGTTTCCCTATGCCGGCACCTATATCGGCGTCGAGGCCCTGATGCAGGGTGTTTTCAAGCGGCTCGGCTCGGAGTGGACCGGATACCACGCCGCCGTGCACAGTTTCATTGCCGATGGCGACCGGGTGGCGGCCTTCGGCGTGTATTCCGGTACATACAAGGCGACGGGAAAATCCATGACGGCCCCCTTCGCTCATCTCTACGAACTGCGGGACGGCAAGATCATCCGCATGCGGCAGTATGTCGATACGGTCCTCGTCGCGCGCGCACTGACCTGACACCGACGCAACCAGGGAGACATCCATGCTGCAACTTAAACCCGACGATGACGGACGGTCGCGACTCGGTCAGGCAGCTTCTGGAAAAGATGGGAGTTGCCCATTGGCCGAAACAGGCGGTCGACTTCAAGCGGGTGATCGCCCAAGGCGATCTTGTCATGCCCCAGGTCGTTCAGCCGAAAACGGCTGACACGCCAGAGACGGTCATCGTGATATTTTCCGCCGAGCATTGGGACGTGATGCAGCCGGTGCCCGCCAACCCGGTCAACAGGCGATCGATGTACTGATCCCGGCTTACTGCCAGCACCGGCCGCCGTTCAAAACCCGAACGACACCTGCGCCGGTGGCAGCGGGCCGACGCGCACGCCTTCCATGGCCAGCATCTTCTCCTTGGTGATCGATCCGCCGGGCGCCGAGAAGCCGCCGATCTTGCCGCCGGCGGCAAGGATGCGATGGCAAGGGATGACCAGCGGCACCGGATTGGCGCCAAGGGCGGCCCCGGTTTCGCGGGCGAGCCCGGCATGGCCGGCGGTTTTGGCGAGCTCACCATAGGTGGTGGTTTCGCCGAAGGAGAGTTTTCGCGCCGCGTCGTAAATGGCGAGGCGGAAATCGTCGACGCCGTCGAGATCGACCGGCACGGCGGAGAAATCGATGTCCTCGCCCGCCGCATATGCCTTGATCGCTGCGATCAGCTCGACCACCCATGGCGGCTGCGCCGTGGAGGTGGAAACGCCGCCATGGCGCAGCAGGCGCCGCTCCACCGCTTCGCGGCTGCGTTCGGGCAGGCAGAGCCGGATCAGGCCCTTTTCGCTCCAGGCAATGCCCATGAAACCGATCACTGTTTCTAACACTGCGTGGCCGGCCGTGATCGAAGCTGTCGTGACCATGATGCGTTCCTTCCCGCAAAGTGGCGAAATCCGGGATTCGTCCCAGTACATATCCGGAACAATATGGCACCACCGCCTGCGTCTCGCCACCCGAAAACCACCTGATCGCCCCGATTGCCCGGCCTGAATCGCTGGTGTAAGGGATTTCTTAACAACCCGACAAACCGGACCCGAGCGCGGCTTGCCAGCAAAACTCAACCTTATCGCGATCGGCGTGATCCTGGCCGCCGCCGGCATCAGCGGCTGCACGTCGACCTCGCAGATGAAGTCCGCGCCTGCTCTCACCGAAACAGCGACCGTCGCCGGCACTGACGCCGGCTTCACCGTGCCTCTGCCGGAGACGGTTTCGGTGCTGCCGGAATCATCGGGAATCGCCCCCGCTCAGACGGCCGAACTGCCGCTCGATCCCGCCGCACAGCCGGCTGCCGCGACCGCCGCTTTTGCCGGATCGACACCGGCGGCACCAGCCGTGCCCGCGGTGATGACCGCCAATGCCTGGCAGGCGCCGCCGCCGGCAAAGGCGAGCGAGCCGGTCAAGGCGGCCGAGACCTATACGACCGCGGGGCTGGTCATACCGGCAACCGCCAAGGGCGATCGCATGCCGGGCGTCCAGCAGGTCGCCTATGTCGTGCCGCAGAACCCGGCGGCCCTGGTCCAGTTCCCGGCAGGGCCCGTGCAAGAAGAACACACGACGGGCGTGCGTGGCGATGTCGAGCGGCTGATCGAGAAATATGCGGCGATCTATCAGGTGCCGGTGGATCTGGTGCGCCATGTCGTCAACCGCGAGAGCACCTTCAACCCGAAAGCCTACAACAACGGCCATTGGGGACTGATGCAGATCAAGCACGCGACGGCGCGCGGCATGGGCTATGACGGGCCGGCCAAGGGCCTGTTCGACGCCGATACCAATCTGAAATACGCGGTGAAATATCTGCGCGGCGCCTGGCTGGTGGCCGGCGGCAACGCCAAGAAGGCCGACTGGCTCTACCAGACCGGCTATTATTACGACGCCAAGCGCAAGGGCCTGCTCGAGGCGACCGGCCTTGGCCGCGACCGCCAGCGCCGCCGCCTGCAGCCCGACGCCTGAGCGCGATGCCTGAACCGCGCCCGCCGGCTTTGAACGACATCCGGCTGCGCAAAATCCTCGACGAGACGCTGGTTCCGCCGCACTGGCCGGAGGGTTTTGTCATGCGCAGCTTCGAGCCCGGTGACGCGCCCGCCCTGCATGCGCTTTTGACTGAAGTGTTCGATGACGACGCCGATGGTCCGTTCGACGAGTGGTGGCCGCGTATCGCGGACGATCCCGAATTCGACCCGGCGCTGTGCTTCCTCGTCATCGACGTCAAGGGCCGGCTGGCGGCGGCGGCGTTGTGCTGGACCCGCGGCTTCGTCAAGGACCTCGCCGTTCATCCCGAGGCGCGCGGCAGGGGTGTTGCCGAAGCGCTGATGTGGCACGTCTTCGCCGTTTTTCGCGAACGCGGCGCCGATCATGTCGACCTCAAGACCAACACGGTCGAGAATCCCGCCGCCGTCCGGCTCTATGAGCGGCTGGGGATGATGCCTGTCGCCTGGGAAGGCTAGGTGTGCGGATATTCAGATGATGCCGGCCTGCAAGCGACGGTTCCCTGCGCTTCCGGCCTTCGCCGGCCGAAGCACCCATAGTTGCCTGACCTGAATCTCAACACACCCTGATGCATGTCGCCCAAGCCGGAACGGCATGATTTGGGAACCCAAAAGCGCCGCTTCGCATTTAATGGGAGGTGAGGGCCTGACAAGCTGCCGGCGCGTGGGAGGATTTTCCGTCACCGGCTGCGGAGGGACATCCACCACCATGAAGTTTTCTCACGCATTCCTTGCGGTCGGCGTCGCTGCCATGCTCGCTGGCACGCCAGCATGGGCCGTCGATCTGTCGATCGTGTCGGGCGATACCGGCGATGGCATCAAGGTGCTGCGCGAGATCCTCGACCGTTACGAGAAAGACAGCGGCAACAAGGTCGGCATCGTCGTCATGCCGACGTCCGGGACCGACCAGTTCGGACAGTACCGGCTTTGGCTTGCCGCCGGAAACAGCGACATCGACGTCTACCAGACGGACGTGATCTGGGCGCCGCAGCTCGCCAGCCAGCTCGTGGATCTGACCGCAGCGACCAGGGACATCGTGGCTGAGCATTTCCCGTCGATCATCCAGTCGCAGACCGTCAACGGCAAGCTCGTCGCCTTGCCGATCTTCACCGATGCGCCGGCGCTCTACTACCGCAAGGATCTCCTCGACAAATATGGCGCCAAGGTGCCGGCCACCTGGAAGGAACTGGCCGACACCGCCAGGCTGGTCATGGACAAGGAGCGTGCGGCTGGCAATCGGGATATCTGGGGCTTCGTCTTTCAGGGCAATGCCTATGAGGGGCTGACCTGCGACGCGCTCGAATGGGTGATGTCGAATGGTGGCGGCCAGATCATCGAGCCTGACGGCTCCATCTCCATCAACAATCCGAAAGCGGCGGCGGTGCTCGACATGGTCAAGGGCTGGGTCGGGACCATCGCGCCACCCGGCGTGCTCGCCTACCAGGAAGAGGAATCGCGCGGTATCTGGCAGACCGGCAACGCGGTGTTCATGCGCAACTGGCCCTATGCCTACGCGCTCGGCAACGGCGAGGGCTCGCCGATCAAGGGCAAATTCGACGTGGCGCCGCTGCCGGCCGGCACGGGCGAGGGCGCCCGACCGGTCGCGACCCTGGGCGGCTGGAATCTCGCCGTCTCCAAATATTCGAAGCATCCGGATGCCGCGATCGAGCTGATCAAGTTCATCGCCTCGCCCGCGATGCAGAAATACCGCACGCTGAAGACGTCCAACCTGCCGACCATCCAGGCGCTGTATGACGATGCCGACATCGCCAGGCAACAGCCGATCGTTCCGCGCTGGAAGCAGATCTTTCTCGATGCGGTGCCGCGCCCCTCGGCCGCGACCAGGATCAAATACAACGAGGCGTCGAGCCAGTTCTGGAACGCCGTTCACAACACGCTGTCGGGCGACGGCACTGCCGCCGACAATCTGGCCGACCTCGAAGCGATGCTGAGCAAGTTGAAGGGCCGAGGCTGGTGACGATACTGGGACAGCCACCCGGCGGGACCGCAACGAGCGGAGCGAGATGACAGGGACGGAACCGGAAACAGCCAGGGCCGCGCACTCGCAGTTGACGGCGCAGCGCGTTCGCTCGGCGTGGCTTTTCCTGGCGCCAATGCTGCTGGTGCTCGCCGCGGCGGCCGGCTGGCCGCTTGCCCGCACGGTCTATTTCAGCTTCACCGATGCCTCGCTGGCCGATCTCGATGCGCGCCAATGGGTCGGCTTCGCCAATTATTTCTCGGTGTTCAGCATGCCGAGCGGCAGGACCCTCTATGACGGGTTGCTCGTCGATCCGGTCTGGTGGCGTGCCGTCTGGAACACGGTTCGTTTCACAGTGATTTCGGTGACCTGCCAGACCATCCTCGGCACGATCGTTGCCCTGGTTCTCAACGCGGAATTCGCCGGCCGCGGAATCGTCAGGGCAGCGATCCTGATCGCCTGGGCGATCCCGACGATCGTCTCGGCGAAGATGTGGCAGTGGATGCTCAACGACCAGTTCGGCATCATCAATGTCGTGCTGCTCAATCTCGGCCTGATCAGCACCAAGATCGCCTGGACGGCCGACGCCGACACGGCGATGGCGGCCGTCCTCATCGTCGATATCTGGAAGGCGACACCATTCATGACGCTGCTCATCCTGGCCGCGCTGCAGATGCTGCCGAGGGAGATCATCGAGGTCGCCAGGCTCGACGGCGCCAACCCCTGGCAGATCTTCTGGCGGGTGACCTTGCCGCTGATCCGCCCGGCCCTGATGGTGGCCGTGATCTTCCGCGCGCTCGATGCGCTGCGCATCTTCGACCTGATCTATGTGCTGACGCCCAACAATGTGCACACCAAGTCGATGTCGGTGTTCGCCCGCGAAAACCTGTTCGAGTTCGACAAGTTCGCCTATGGCTCTGCCGCCTCGACCTTGCTTTTCCTGATCCTCGCTCTGCTCACCATCGTCACCATCCGGATCGGCCGGATAAGCCTGGACGGAGGCCGCTGACATGTGGATCGTGAAGCGCACGGCCTTTTACCTGCTGGTCGCGGTCATCGTCTTCGTCGCGGTGTTCCCGTTCTACTACGCCATCGTCACCAGCCTGAAATCGGGGACCGATCTGTTTCGGGCCGATCTGTGGCCGACAACGATCAGCCTTGCCAACTACCGGAATGTGCTGACCGAAGGCAGCTTCGTGCGCAACTTGCTGAACTCGCTGTTCGTCTCCGGCGCGGTGGTTGCGCTTTCGCTGTTGCTCGGCGTCACATCAGCCTATGCGCTGGCGCGCATTCGCTTTCGCGGTCGCTCGGCCCTGCTGTTCATCATCCTGTCGGTGTCGATGTTCCCGCAGGTGGCGCTGCTGGCCGGGCTGTTCGAACTGGTCCGCCTGTTCGGCCTCTACAATTCGCTGTTCGCGCTGATCTTCTCCTACATGATCTTCACCTTGCCGTTCACCGTCTGGGTGCTCACCACCTTCGTCCGCGACCTGCCGGTCGAGGTCGAGGAGGCGGCGATCCTAGACGGCGCGACGCCGTGGATCATCATCACGCGGGTCTTCCTGCCGCTGATGTGGCCGGCGCTGGCGACCACCGGCCTGCTGGCTTTCATCGGCGCGTGGAACGAGTTCCTGTTTGCCCTGACCTTCACCTCCAACAACGCACAGCGGACCGTGCCGGTAGCGATCGCGCTGCTCTCCGGCAACTCGCAGTTCGAGATCCCTTGGGGCAACATCATGGCGGCCTCGGTGATCGTCACGGTGCCGCTGGTGGTGCTGGTGCTGATCTTCCAGCGCAAGATCGTCTCCGGCCTCACCGCCGGCGGGGTCAAGGGGTGAGGGGGCGAAACGCTCAGATGTCCGGTGCGTTGCCGATCCTCTGCTTGAGCTCCAGCGCCCAGGCGCGGCCTTCGTCGCCGCCCCACAGCAGCCAGGCAATGTAGCCGGCCGAAGGGTTTTGCTCATTGCCGTAGTTCCTGCCGCGCTTGTCGATCTCGTGGCGGGCGAAATAGCTGACCATGCGGCGGATGGTGGAGGGCGCGAGCTTTTCCCGGTTCTTCAGCTCGGTGGCGCGGGCCACGCCGATCCCGGTGCCGCCGCGGCCGAATTCGCCGCGCAGCCTGAGGCCCTTGGCGGCATTGTCGGCCACCACTTGCGGGCAGCGCAGATCGATCTCGTCGTCGTGCATCTTGTCCCCCGGATCACGCTGCCCGAACAGGTATTACGACATCTCACCATGACAATAAATGTCGGGACCGATCGCCGCCAAACGTCCTTGGGTCGCAGAGCGACCGCGCCGGGACGCCGGCGCCGCGACTTGAAGGAGCCGATCATGATCACCTTTCCCAACGAATCCGCGAAATACCGCACCGCGCGCGAAAAACTGCTGCGCAAGGAAATCGAGCTGCGCCGCGTCATGGAAGAGGTCGCCGAGGCCCGGCGCGCGCTGCCGCCGGGCGGGCTGATCCGTCAGGACTATGAGTTCGACGGGCTGGATACCGATCGAAGGCCGGCCAAGATTAAGCTTTCGGAGCTGTTCGCGCCGGGCAAGGATACGCTGATCCTCTACAACATGATGTTCCCGCGTCACCCGCAGGAGAAGCGCGATGTGGCGACCAGCGGCGGCACGGCGAAGCTTGCCCGACCGGACCAGCCATGTCCGTCCTGCACGGCATTGCTCGATCAGTTCGACGGCGCCGTCGGGCATCTCCAGGCCGCCGGCTTCAATTTCGCGGTGGTGGGCAAGACCGCGCTCGAAAACCTGGTCACGCTCGGCCGCGACCGGGGCTGGCGCAACATGCGGCTGGTGTCTTCGGCTTCCAACAGCTTCAAGCGCGACTACAATGCGGAGGCGGCCGACGGCTCACAGATCCCGCTGCTGTCGGTGTTCCACCGCGACGGCGACGGCATACGCCATTTCTGGAGCTCGGAACTGGATTTCGCACCGACGGAGCCGGGCCAGGACCCACGCGGCCTTGGTACCTGCGAAACGCTGTGGAACCTGATGGATTTCACGCCTGAAGGCCGCCCGAACTGGAACGAGCAGTTGCAATATGGCGGGGCGTGTTGCCACTGAAAGGCAGCTCTGGTCAGCCGCCGCGTTTCAGTTTTCGGAACATGAGTCCCATGGCTGGCTCGAACGAGGGCATCGGCGAGGGTTCGAGCCCGGCACGGATCGGTGAGGCGATTGAGGCGACATGCGCAGGCTTCTTCCTCATGAGCTGCAACCGGAGTGCCCAAGCGACGTTGGATTGTCCGAGGGACAATTCCAACCGGAGACATGCCATGAAAACGCTTACCATTCTGACCGCAGCAGCATTGCTTGCCGGCGCGCCGGCCTTTGCCCAGTCGAACACGACCGCCACGACCACGCCGCTCGCCACGACGACGAAGGTCGACACTTCGACCTTCATCAAGACGGTGCCAAGCGCCAATGAGTTCGAGATCGAGTCCAGCAAGCTCGCCGAGCAGAAGGCGACCGACGCCGACGTCAAGGCGTTTGCCAAACAGATGATCGCCGATCACACCAAGGCCGGCGAGGAATTCAAGGCGGCGCTTGCCCAAGGCCAGACAACCTCGGCCACAGCGCCGTCCGGTCCGGCCCTGCAGCCCAAGGAGCAGAAGATGCTCGATGAGTTGAAGAGCGCCAGCGGCGATCAGTTCCAGGCGAAATACATCGAAATGCAGACCAACGCCCACAAGGAAGCCGTCGCGCTGTTCAGCGGCTATGCAAAGTCAGGCGACGACCCGGCGATGAAGGAATTCGCCAAGAAGACGCTGCCGACGCTGCAGATGCACGAAAAGCACGTGAAGGAACTGGCGGCCGCGCATCAGGGGTGAGGGCGGTTCAGGTCGGCGCTCTACGGCGCCCCCCTCTGTCCTGCCGGACGTTCGTTATTTGGAAAGCCAAGCAATTGGCTTTCCATCCGCTTCGGGGACCACTCCTCAACCCCCACAGGTGGGGAGATTGGCCGTCGTCACTGTTTTCGCCAATTTTCAACGTTGCAAGATGAAGGCCGGCGCCAAAGCTGCCAATCCCCCTTGAGGGGGAGATGTCCGGCAGGACAGAGGGGGCGCCGGAGAGCGCTACCATGGAAGCCAGCCCGCTTGGCAAACCAACACCACAATGTGGCCCTGTGCCTCAAGGACGGCACGCCCTATACCGATCAAGGCTGAGCGCTGCTCAGGTCGACTTGATCTGCTCGACCGCGGTCACCAGCAGTTCTTCCATGGCGGTGCGTATCTGGGCATCCGACTGGGCGATGCCTGCCGCGTCGAAATCGGCGCGGACCTTGCGGAACACATCGTTGTCGCCGGCCTCTTCGAAGTCCGCGTGCACGACCTCCTTCGCATAGCCGTCGGCATCCGCACCGGATTTGCCGAGCTGTTCGGCGGCCCACAGGCCGAGCAGCTTGTTGCGGCGCGCCATGGCCCTGAACTTCGTTTCCTCGTCCATCGCGAACTTCTTTTCGAAGCCTTCCTGACGGTCTCTCATGCTGCTCATGGTTTGCCTCGTTTGGATGTGAGTCCGGTCTTCAGCCCAGGGGAAGAACGGCCAGGAAGGAGAGAGTGGCGCGCATGGATGTCATTAGCAAGGCAAGGTCGCCGGTGATCGAGCGGCGCCTGGCGGCTTCGCCTGATGTGATTTGACCTTGCCGTGCCGCGTCCTACTCTTCAATCCCTGCGGGATGAACCGAGGAGACGAGCGATGCAGTTCAACGGAATTCGCGGCGTCTTGCTGACGGCGGCCGTGATCCTTGCCGCCGGCACCGCGGCCTATGCCCATCATGGCTGGTCGTGGACGCAGGACGGGTTTTTCGAACTCAGGGGCAAGATCACGGCCATCTATATCGGTAATCCGCACGCCACGCTGGATGTCGATGCAGAGGGCGAGGCCTGGCGGGTGGAGATGGCGCCGCCCTCCCGCACCATCGCCGCCGGCTTCACCGAGCAGGTGGCCAAGGTCGGCGACGAGGTGACTGCGATCGGCAATCGCTCGGTCGAGGCGAGCGAAAAGCGCATGAAAGCGGTGCGCCTCATCGTCAATGGGAAGACGTATGATGTCTATCCCGACCGTGTGCCGCCTGCCTAGATGACGGAGTTTTTCACCGGCATCGAGCACCTTGCGTTGGCGCGGTGGCTGAAGGGCTCCTTCGTCGCCTACCCCGTGGTCAATGCGCTCCACATCATGTCGATCGGCGCGCTGCTGACCAGCGTCGTTCTCATGGACCTCAGGATCTGCGGCGCTTTCCGCTCGCTGCCGCAGGCGGCGTTCGTCGCACTGCTGCGCCGCGTTGCTTTGGCGGCATTCGTGGGTGCGCTCGTCACGGGCTCGCTGCTGTTTTCCGTCAAGGCGAGCACCTATGCGGCGATGCCGGTTTTCCTCGCCAAGATGGCACTCATCCTTCTCGCTGGCATGAACTTCCTCGCCTTCATGCGCTTCTCCCGCGCAACAGGCAGCGGCGAGCCGGCGGGTGGGACCGCTTTGGCCGTGCTCTCGATTCTGCTGTGGACTTCCGTGCTTTTCGCCGGACGGTTCATCGGTTTTCTTTGAATAGAGCGAGCGCCGGCACTGGCGTTCCGCCAGTGCAGGGATAAGCTCCCTGAAGCACCTGGGTTGTCACCTACAGTTTTTTTGCGAAGAGGACCCCCACCCCTAACCCCTCCCCACAAGGGGGACGGAGACTTCCGTTGGCGCTGACCTAGGCAAATCGTCTGTCTTTCGGCGCCAAAGAAGAATTTAAAGGCACGCGGCAGCGTTCCCTCCCCCTTGTGGGGAGGGTTAGGGTGGGGGTCCTTCTTCGCAAGAATCCACATGCGATAGCCCTGCCCTTGGGGGGAAGGTTAGGGGCTCTTCATTAGAACTAACGCGGCAGCCTGCTGCATACTCAGGGAGAACCACCATGAAGAAAGAAATCATCGAAGTGCCGGTCATGTCGGCGAAGGTGCGGGCGCTCGGCCTGCCGTGTTCGACTGCGGTCAAGGCCAACGGCTTCGTGTTCGTCTCGGCGACGCCGCCGGTGGACATGGTGACCGGCGAGATGGTGCGCGGCGATATCGAGACGCAGACCGAGGCATCGCTGAAGGCGCTGAAACATTGCCTGGAAGCGGCGGGCACCTCGCTGGACAATGTGGTGATGGTGCGCATCTACGCCGTCAATTCCGGCTTCTACAACGCCATCAACGGGGTTTATGCGCGGTATTTCAGCGTGAACCCGCCGGCGCGCAGTTTTGTGCCGGTGGCGTCTTGGCCGATGGAGTTTGATATAGAGATTGAGTGTGTGGCGGTGGCGTGAGGGTGAGAGGCGGTCCGCGCAGCGGACGAAAAGCCAATTGCTTGGCTTTTCGAGCTTCGAACGCCCTGAGCCTGCGAAGGGCCGGTGGGGCCTAACATAAGTTTTTGCTTGTCTTTCAAGTAAACTCGCTCTCAACTCTCTTCGGGGACAGGGAGGGTGAGTCATTGAACAAACTGCCGAAGAAATTCGTCGAACGAATTGCATCGAATCTCAAGAAATATCAGCGGATTACCCTGGCACAGCAAAAGTCCGACGTGGCGGAAGCCGACACGGTTACCTTGATCAAGGACATTCTGGCAGATGTTTTTGGTTACGACAAATATGATGAGCTCACGTCTGAACATCAGATCAAATCCACATACTGCGATCTTGCGATAAAGATTGGTGGAAAACTGCGGCTGCTCGTCGAAGTGAAATCAGCAGGCAGTGGACTTGCCGACAATCATCTACGCCAAGTTATCGACTATGGGGCTCATCAAGGCATTCATTGGGTGATCCTGACCAACGCGGTGGAGTGGCGGCTGGTTCGTATTTATGTAGCAAATCAGATCAGCCACGAAGAAGTTTGCCGCATCGTCTTTGCCGACTTGAGTCCCAAGAACGAGGATCATCTGCAATGTCTCTTCCTGTTCGCCAAGGAAGGGCTGACGACTGATGCGATGGACGCCTTTCACCAACAGGCTCAACTATTCAACAAGTTTACCGTTTCCGCGATCATCCGTTCCGAGGCGGTAATTTCGGTGGTGCGCAGGGAAATCCGCAAGCTCTTTCCAGACATAAAGGTCGGCAATGAGAACCTATCGCTGCTCATCGAAAATGAGGTGATCAAGCGTGACACGGTTGAAGGCGACAAGGCGAAAGAAGCCGTAGCCAGGATGCGCAAAGCAATAAACAAGCTGGAGAGAGCGAAGAACAAAGTTGCGAAAGCAGTTGTTGTCGATGTCTCGAGTTGACTGCCGCTTCTGTTTACAATTAAAGCAAAATTATGGAGTCTAGGGCTCAAGGGATGCCGCAGCACGCACCCGCGGCGGGACAGCGCCCCCCTCTGGCCTGCCGGCCATCTCCCCCACAAGGAGGGAGATCAGCTAATCGCCTAAGCAAAATACTCCTGCAGCGGCCGTACCTCCAGGCTCCCCGCCTTCAGCGCCGCGATCGCTTCGGCCACAGCAGCCGCGCCCGATAGCGTCGTATAATACGGCACTTTCTGCATCAGCGTCGCTCGCCGCAGCGATTTCGAGTCCGACACCGCCTTCTGGCCGTCCGTGGTGTTGAAGACGATCTGCACCTGGCGGTTGCGGATGGCGTCTTCTATGTGGGGGCGGCCTTCCAGCACTTTGTTGATTTTCTCGGCGACAACGCCGTTTTCGGCGAGGAAGCGGGCGGTGCCGGAGGTGGCCAGCACCTTGAAGCCGAGGCCGGCGAGGCGCTTCACCGCCGGCAATATGCCCTTCTTGTCCTCGTCGCGCACCGAGACGAACAGCGTGCCGGAGCGTGGCAGGTCGACGCCGGCGCCGAGCTGGCTCTTGGCGAAGGCCAGCGCGAAATCGCGGTCGAGGCCCATGACCTCGCCGGTCGAGCGCATTTCCGGGCCGAGCAAGATGTCGACGCCGGGGAAACGGGCGAAGGGGAACACGGCTTCCTTGACCGCGATGTGGCCGGGGTTCCTGGGGTCGGGCATGGCGCCGTAATGGGCGAAGGCGTCTTCCAGCTTTTCGCCGGCCATGATGCGGGCCGCAATTTTCGCGATGGGACGCCCAATGGTCTTGGCGACGAAGGGCACGGTGCGGGATGCGCGCGGATTGACCTCCAGCACGTAGACGGTGCCGTCCTTGATCGCATACTGCACGTTCATCAGCCCGCCGACATTGAGCGAGCGGGCCAGTGCTGCCGTCTGGCGCTCCAGCTCGTCGACCAGCTCCGAGGGCAGCGAGTGCACCGGCAGCGAGCAGGCGCTGTCGCCCGAATGGATGCCGGCCTCCTCGATGTGCTCCAATATGCCGGAGACGAAGGTCGACTTGCCGTCGCAGAGGCAGTCGACATCGACCTCGATGGCGCCCGACAAATAGGTGTCGAACAGCAGCGGGTTCTTGCCCAGCAGCGTGTTGATCTGGCCGGTCTTGTCGTTGGGGTATTTCTGCTTGATGTCCTCCGGCACCAGGCCGGGCACGGTGTCGAGCAGATAGGTCTGCAGCATGCCCTCGTCATGGATGATCTGCATGGCGCGGCCACCCAGCACATAGGACGGGCGCACCACCAGCGGGAAGCCGAGTTCGCCGGCAACAAGGCGGGCCTGCTCGACCGAATAGGCGATGCCGTTCTTCGGCTGGCTGAGGCCGAGCTTGTGCAGCAGCTTCTGGAAGCGGTCGCGGTCTTCGGCGAGATCGATCATGTCGGGCGAGGTGCCGAGGATGGGGATGCCGGCCTTTTCCAGCGCATCGGCCAGCTTCAGCGGCGTCTGGCCGCCGAACTGGACGATGACGCCGACCAGTTCGCCCGACGACTGTTCGACGCGCAGGATCTCCAGCACGTCTTCCGCTGTCAGCGGCTCGAAATAGAGCCGGTCCGAGGTGTCGTAGTCGGTCGACACGGTCTCCGGGTTGCAGTTGATCATGATCGCTTCATAGCCGGCGTCGCGCAGCGCGAAGGCGGCGTGGCAGCAGCAATAGTCGAACTCGATGCCCTGGCCGATGCGGTTGGGACCGCCGCCGAGGATGACGACCTTTTTGCGCGACGAGACCTGCGCCTCGTTGGCCAGCGCGCCGGCAAACGGCACTTCATAGGTCGAGTACATGTAGGCGGTGGGCGAGGCGAACTCGGCGGCACAGGTGTCGATGCGCTTATAAACAGGATGAACGTCGAGCTTTTCGCGAGCTTTCTGAATCACTTCGGCGTCGGTCTTCGTCAGCGACGCGAGGCGGGCATCGGAGAAACCCATGGCCTTCAGCATGCGCAGGTTGACGGCATCCTCGGGAATGCCGTGCTCGCGGATGCGGGCTTCCATGGCGACGATGCCTGCGATCTGTTCGAGGAACCACGGGTCGATCTTGCACATGGCGTGGACGTCTTCCAGCGAGGTGCCCATGCGGATCGCCTGCGCCACCATGCGCAGCCGGTCCGGCGTCGGCGTGCCCAGTGCGGCCCGAATGGCGTTGCGGTCGTCGGCGTGGTTAGCGGTCGCGGCACCATAGCCGAGGCCGGGGATCTCGATTTCATCCAGGCCCGTCAGGCCGGTTTCGAGGCCACGCAGCGCCTTCTGCAGCGATTCCTGAAACGTGCGGCCGATGGCCATGACTTCGCCGACCGACTTCATGGCGGTGGTCAGCACCGGCTCGGCGCCGGGGAATTTCTCGAAGGCGAAGCGCGGGATTTTTGTGACGACGTAATCGATCGACGGCTCGAACGAGGCCGGCGTGGCGCCGCCGGTGATGTCGTTCTCGAGTTCGTCCAGCGTGTAACCGACGGCGAGTTTTGCCGCGATCTTGGCGATCGGGAAACCAGTCGCCTTGGAGGCCAGAGCGGACGAGCGCGAGACGCGCGGGTTCATCTCGATGACCACCAGGCGGCCGTCGGCCGGGTTGACGGCGAACTGCACGTTGGAGCCGCCGGTCTCGACGCCGATCTCGCGCAGCACCGCGATCGAGGCGTTGCGCATCATCTGGTATTCTTTGTCGGTGAGGGTGAGGGCCGGCGCGACGGTGATCGAGTCGCCCGTGTGCACCCCCATCGGGTCGATGTTCTCGATCGAGCAGACGATGATGCAATTGTCCGCCTTGTCGCGGACGACCTCCATCTCATACTCCTTCCAGCCGAGCACGCTCTCCTCGATCAGCACTTCGGTGGTCGGCGAGGCGTCGAGGCCGGACTGGACGATCTCGTAGAATTCGGCGCGGTTGTAGGCGATGCCGCCGCCGGTGCCGCCCATGGTGAAGGACGGGCGGATGATGGCGGGCAGGCCGACATGGTCGAGCGCTTGTGCCGCGATCGCCATGCCATGGCTGATGTAGCGCTGCTTGCGGTCGCCTTCGCCGAGGTTCCAGCGGGTTTCCAGCGCGTCGAGCGCGGCGTCGAGATCGGCCGGGGCCTCGGCCTTGACGGCGGCGCGCTCGGCCTCATGCGTCTTGCGGTCCGTGTTCTTGACGTCGGTGGCGTTGGCCAGCATCGACTTCGGCGTTTCCAGGCCGATCTTCTTCATCGCCTCGCGAAACAGCGCGCGGTCCTCGGCCTTGTCGATGGCCGTGGCGTCGGCGCCGATCATCTCGACATTGTAGCGCTCGAGCACACCCATGCGGCGCAGCGACAGAGCGGTGTTGAGCGCGGTCTGGCCGCCCATGGTCGGCAGCAGCGCGTCGGGCCGCTCCTTGGCGATGATCTTGGCGACCACTTCAGGCGTGATCGGCTCGATATAGGTGGCGTCGGCCAGTTCCGGATCGGTCATGATGGTGGCCGGGTTGGAATTGACCAGGATGACGCGGAAGCCTTCCTCCTTCAGCGCCTTGCAGGCCTGGGTGCCGGAATAGTCGAACTCGCAGGCCTGGCCGATGACGATGGGACCGGCCCCGATGATCAGGATCGACTTGATGTCAGTGCGTCTTGGCATGTCAAAGGTCCGTTCGGCGGGCGGCTTGCACAAAAAACCGGGACGGGAAGACCCGGCCGGTTGTGCTCGCGATTCTGGTATCAGGCTAGGAGGGCCTTATAGGGAAGAGTTCTGACTGATGTAACCCCGAAAATGCGAGGTAGGGGAGTAGGGGAATAGGGGAATAGGGGAATAGGGGAATAGGGGAATAGGGGAATAGGGTGGGTTCGAGGGAATTCCAAACATACTCCCTTATTCCCCTACTCCCTTACTCCCCTAAATTCTAATTCCCCAGCGCCAGCTGATCCGTAATCTCAAACCGCTCGGCCTCGCCGATGCGTATCATGTTGAGGCTGCCCTCCCGAGTGAAGCGGAAATTGCCGTCCGCGTTGGAACCGGCCGGCTGGCCGGCACGGAAGGAGATGATGCGCGTGCCGCCGTCGGGCCAGGTCACAGTGATGTTCGCCTTGTCGGCGGTGTGCACCACGCTGACCTTGCAGCGCTCCATTGGCTGGCCGACATAGCGGGCGCAGGGAATCTCGGGGCCAGAAGCCGGCGTCGGAAAGGAATCAAGCGGGACGTCAGGCGCCGCCAGCGCCAGTACATACGCATCCTGCATCGCGGCGCGGCCGATTTCCGCGGCGGATTTTGGCGTGCTTTCGGCTGCCGGACCGGCGCCGCCAAGCCGCGCCGTCAGGTCGGGCGGTGCGACCGGCGCGCTGTTGGCCGAGCCGGTAGCCTGCGATTGATTCGGCGCCGAGGCCTGCCCGGTCTCATTGGCGCTGCCGGTGGAGGCAACCACCGGCGCATCGGCCGGTCTTGTCTCGCCTTCGACATAGGGGGCCGGATTGAGGGGGATGAGATAGCGCGCCGGCGCCCAGCCGCTCAGCTTCTCCTTGCCCGTGCTCTCGATCTTGCACCATTTGTAGCCGTTGATGTCGTTGCAGCCGAGATTGGTGACCATGTCGCCGCTGCTCAGCCGCGCCTCGACCGTGGCGACCGGCGATGCGGTGGTGCGGACTTTGAGAAGATCGTCCGGCGCTAGGCCGGTGACGACGGAGATGACGAGCTCCGGCACCTCTTCAGCCATAGCCGGGGCAATCACCTGCCACGCCGTCATCAACAGCGGAGCAGCAATCAGCGCATGGAGAATTGTTCGGAGCGTAACTGTGCGCCTCATCGTTTGGCCGTGCGCTGATATCGTGCCGCGGCGGATCGAGCCCGCCGCAAGCCCGGCCGGTTTTTATAAGGGACGACGCGGCGCCATGTAAGCCCGAAAATTCGGCTCGCCGTTCCGCCGGTCCCAACCCGGCCCGCCAGGCCGTGAGCCTACTCAGCCGGGCATGAACGCAAGAGCGTTCAGCCGGGCATGGGCATGAACCCTGTTCTGAGCGCGTGAGCCCATTCCGGCCGGCCCGCCTGTTCGGCTTGCCTGGCGGCCGCCTCGTGGTCGTAGTCGACGGCGATGGCCTCGAAGCAGTCGGACTGGCCGTTGCTGCCCAAGGTGACGATTCCATAGCGCGCATGCGGCGAGCCCTGCTCGGAGACATGCGCCGGCGGTGTGGAATCGTCATAGGCGGGGCAGCCGATGCTGCCCGGGTTGAAGATGACGGGACCATCGTGGACGCGGATCAGTTCCGCGCGGTGGCTGTGGCCGCACAGCGCGATGCGGCAAGCCGGGTCGAGCGCCTTCAGCCGCCGCCGGATCGCCGTCAGCGGCGCACGCACCAGCTGGCCATTGACGATGGTATCCGCGAGATATTTCTCGTCATGGTCGGGACGGGCGTGGAAAGCGATGATTCCGGGTGCGATCTCCAGCGTCAGCGGCTGGGCGAAAAGCACCTGGCGCTGTGTCTCAGTCAGCCGCTCCTGCGCATAGACGTCGGAGGGCCACATAGTGTCATCAGCGGGATCGGCGGCGACACGGCGGTCGTGGTTGCCGCGCACTGTCGGCAGGTTCAGCGCCTCCAACCGCGCAAACGTCTCGCGCGGCCAGAGCGGGCCGGAAACGCTGTCACCCAGGTTGACGGTCAGGTCGGCGCCGCCGCGCCGGCGCAGATCATCGAGCACAGCGTCGAGTGCCAGGACGTTGCCGTGGATATCGGCCAGTACGGCAATGCGCATAGGGGGAGGCTCCGTGGGTTGGCGGCCCCGTTTTACGGCAGGGCTATCGCATATGGGAAGCCGAGGCTTCTGCTCTACGATGTACCCCACCTGACTCGCGCCTTTCCTCTCCCCCGTCGATCGGGGGAGAGGTGGCGAGCGAAGCTTGACGGAGTGGGGGTCGAACTTTTGTTAAAGCAAAGCCTCTACCTGATTGCCGCTTGCCTGAGGTTTCGTGCTCGCCGGGTTGTGCCTGTCTGCGGGGCTGCGCGTTTCGCGAACGGCTTCCCCCACTCCGTCGCTGCTTCGCAGCGCCACCTCTCCCCCCTCCGGAGGGAGAGGAAGGGAGCCAAGGTTGGCGAAGTCGCGCCTTCCCTCTCCTCCGTCGACGATAGAAGCTCGACGGAGTGGGGGCCATCTTCGTAAGAATTCATATGCGAGCTCTGCGTTTCATCGGGCGAGGAAACAGCCTACGCGTGCACTTCGATATCGTGGCCGCCGACCGCCGGCAGAGCGGGGTCGTCGCCTGCCGCGGCGATGACGCTGTCGAGCAGGCCGGGGAAACGGGCGTCGAGATCGGCGCGGCGCAACGTGATCATCCGGTTGGTGCCGACCACTTCGGCGCGGGTGACGCCGGCTTCGCGCAGTTTGGCCAGGTGATAGCTGAGATTTGTCTTCGAGCCGAGATCGAGGAACTGGCTGCAGTTGAGCGGCACGCCCTGCTTGCTGGCGAGATAGCGCACGATGGCGAGCCGGGTCGGGTCGCCGAGCACGCCGAGCACGATCGGCAGGCTGATCTGGTCCGTATTGGGATGTGGCAAGGTCATGTCCCGAAACTAAGCACAGTCAGGGCCGATTTCAACGCGTCTGTCCTTCTGTGCCGTACACACCGTTTCCCCGTCTCTCGCCGGCGCCCGACCTGTGCTGACACAGGGCTGTCAGGAGGGTTCAGCTATTTTTCCCTGGCTTCATTGACATCCTGCCCCATTATGTCCAATTGTTCAATAACTTTTGAACTATGGACACCGCCCCATGGACAAGCGCCTCTTCTGGCTTGCGCTCGGATCGTTCACGATCTCGACCGAAGGCTTCGTCATCTCCAGCCTTCTGCCCGACATCGCGCGGGACGCCGGCATCTCCATTCCGCTGGCCGGCACGCTGATCACCGCCTTCGCGCTTGCCTATGCGGTCGGTACGCCGATCCTGGCGACGCTGACCGGCGAATGGGACCGGCGCCGCGTCATCCTGTGGACGCTGGTGTTCTTCGTGCTCGGCAACATCGCCGCCGCCCTGAGCTCCTCCTTCGAGCTGCTGTTGATCGCGCGCATCGTCATGGCGCTGTCGTCGGGTCTGTTTGCCGCGACCGCGCAAGGCACGGCGGTGGCGCTGGTCGATGATCATCACCGGGCGCGTGCAATCGCCGTCGTCGTTGGCGGCACTACGGTGGCCGTTGCCCTGGGTGCGCCACTGGGCGCGCTCGTCGCCACCGTTGCCGGCTGGCGCGGCACCTTTTTTGCCATCGCCGGCCTTGGCGCGCTTGCGGGCGCGATCCTGTGGTACCGGCTGCCGCGAGGCATCGTTGGCACCAGGTTGCCCTTGAAGCGTAGGCTGGCGGCAGCGCTGCGTCCCGGCGTGATGCCGATCCTGTTGACGACAGTGCTGGCGCTGATCGGCGCCTTCACCGTCTTTGCCTATGTCGCGCCGCTTGCCATCGAGGGCGGCGGTCTCAGCCAGATCGCGCTGCCCGGCATGCTGCTCGCCTTCGGCGTCGGCGCCGTCATCGGCAACATTGGCGGCGGCCAGGCCGCCGACCGGTTCGGCGCGACCCGCACCGTCGGCTGGTCGCTGGCGCTGAGCGCCGGCATGCTGGTCCTGCTATCGGTCATCCCGACCTTTCTGCCGCCGCATATTGCCGGACCGGCGCTGATGGCGATGATGGTGCCGTGGGGCATCGTCGGCTGGGCCTTCCCGCCGGCGCAGGCCAGCCGCATCATCAAGCTGGCGCCCGATGCCGCCCCGATCGTGCTGTCGCTCAATGCCTCGGCGCTCTATCTCGGCGTGGCGCTGGGCGCCGTGGTCGGTGGCGCCGTGCTGCGCTACGGCGCGCCGGCCGATCTCGGCATGGTCGCCGCGATCTTCCCGATCGTCGGGCTTGGCATCGTGGTGGCCGGCCGCTGGGCGGCTCGGCCTGTAGAGATGCCTGCCGAGTAATCTCTTTGAAAGCCGTCGGCCGGCTCAGCTGGCCGGGGGCAGATCAAAATCCAGCGCGGCGATGTCATCCAGCGCCGCGCGCAGCTTTTCAGCCTTGTCCCTGCCGACGACATCCTCGAAACGCTGCTGGGCGATTTGCCACAGCTTCATCGCTGCCTCGAGCTTGGCCAACCCTTGCGGCGTCAGCCGCACACGCTTGACGCGGCGGTCCTCCGGATCGGCGAAAGTCTCGACATAGCCGTCGCGGATCAGTGGTTTCAGCGTATGGCCGAGCGCCGACAGGTCCATGATCAGCGACGCGGCGATAGCGCCCATTGCCGGCTCGTCGCCGATGTGGATCTGGTAGAGCAGGCCCTGCTGCGTCGCCTTGAGGCCTGACGGCTCCACCACATCATCATAAAACTTGCCGAGCTTGCGCGCCGCACGGCGCAGCGCGGCGTTGTTGCAGAGCGTGAGGCCGGGCAAGCTGTCCTTTGACATGATGGTCCTTGGCGCCGGCGAATGAGGCCCGGCTGCTACCCTCAAATAATCCTCGTCCGTATCATTGACAAGATAGTGGCATATGCCTACTTCACGATTAGTGGCATATGCCACTAATTCAAATCAAGCGGCTTTCCGGCAGCGCGGCAGATGCCACGGCGCCGGATCAGTCGAAGCGAACCAGATCAGTCGAAGAAGGAACAGGACAATGAGTGGACAGGGCAACAAGGGCACGGCGGTCGTCACCGGTGCTTCGGCGGGCATCGGCGCGGTCTATGCCGACCGGCTGGCGGGGCAGGGCTACGATCTGGTGCTGGTGGCGCGGCGCGCCGACCGGCTGGAGGAACTGGCCGGGAAGCTGCGCCAGACCTATAGCCGCAAGGTCAGCGTGATCAGCGCCGACCTCTCCAACGACGACGACGTCCGCCGCGTCGAGCAGGCGATCGCCAGCGACGACAGCGTGACGCTGCTGGTCAACAATGCCGGCCTTGGCGGCCAGTCCGTGGTGGCAACCGCCGATGCGGACGCTGCCGAACGCATGATCAAGGTCAATGTCATCGCCCTGACGCGGCTGACCCGTGCCGTGCTGCCGGGGTTTTTGGCGCGCAACCGAGGTGCGGTCGTCAACATCGCCTCGGTGCTCGCCTATGAGACCTCGTTCGGCGGCATCTACAGCGGCACCAAGGCCTATGTCGTCAACTTCACCGAGGCTCTGCACCGCGAGGTCGCGGGTACGGAGGTGAAGGTGCAGGTGGTGCTGCCGGGCGCGACACGGACCGATTTCTGGGAGCTTGCCGGCAGCGATATCGACCAGCTTCCGAAGGAAATCATCATGACGGCCGACGATATGGTCGATGCGGCCCTTGTCGGCCTTGCCAGGGGTGAAGCCGTCACCGTGCCGGCGCTCGCCGAGCCGGCCAAGCTGGACATTTTCCTCGGTGCCCGGCAGGCCTTCTACGGCAGCCTGCACGCCGACAAGCCGGCGGCCCGCTACGCGGCTTGAGGGTTTCGAGGCCGATAGCAGAAACTGGGTTCCTCGCCCCCACGAATGTGGGGGAGAGCGACTATCTGGGGTGTCAAGTTGCAATTACGAACTCGTTGCGCGCATCGCGTGCTTTTGCATTGAGGATGACCA
>NZ_JAMYTM010000030.1:0-66677 GCF_040322475.1 Mesorhizobium sp. M0140
CCGGTCACCTCTTCGGCATGCACCACGGTCATGCCGGACTCGTAGGTGAACTCCCACAGATATTCGGCGGAGCCGCGGATGCCGATCTGGATGGTGCGCGTCGGATCGAGCACGCCGTCGAGCACCGCGTTGCGGAACGGTCCACCATGGTGGAACTTGGTCATGTCGAACAGGCCACTGGTGTCGCAATGGGCGTCGATATGGATCAGGCCGACCGGAGCTTTCTTGCCGACGGCCTTCAGGATCGGATGGCTGATCGAATGGTCGCCGCCGATCGACAGCGGAATGACCCCGGCGTCGACGATCTGGTTGGTGCGGCGCTCGATATCCTCATGGCTGATCTCCAGCCGGTAGCGGCTGCGGAACGGCGTGTCGCCGATGTCGGCGACACGAAGTTCATGAGTCGGGGCGCATTCCAGCACGTGATTGTAGGGGCCGATGCGCTCGATGGCGCGCAGCGCCCTTGGCCCAAAGCGCGAGCCTGGCCGGTTGGTGACGCCGAGATCCATCGGCACGCCGATCATCGCCACCTGCAAATCGCCGAAATCCGGATTGTCGGCCGATATTTCGCGGTAGGGCGCGGCGAGGAAGGTCGGGATGCCGGAATAGGGCGCCAGCCTTGTACCGCTCTTGGAAAAGATCTTGTCGGCGACCTTGCGGAACTTCGGGTCGAACATTTCGCCGCCATGGCTCTCGCCATATTTGCGACGCAGCGCGTCGAGCTTGCCGCGATCGTATCCCATGTCCGCTCCTCCTGCCGGGCTGATGCAGTGCCACCGTTGGGGATACCCGGCGGACCGACCGTCTTCCGGCCGGGTCGCCGTCCCGCTGGCTGCCTGCAGATTTTACGTCTTGAAGCTGTTCCGGGCTCAAGTGTCTGGCAGCGGCATTGAAAAATCAATTGATATTGTTAAGGTGTTTTCTGTGAGAAAATCTCACAATCAACCCTGAGCACGATCTCATCCGAAAACCGGCCTCCACTTTTCGGGATCGTGCTTCGATGGATGCCCATGGCCAAACGCCTGCCGCCCCTCAATCCGCTGCGCGCCTTCGAGGCAACGGCCCGGCATGGCTCGCTGACCAAGGCGGCGAGTGAGCTGAACGTCACGCATGGCGCCATCAGCCACCAGATCAAGGCGCTCGAGCAGTCGCTCGGCGTCAAGCTGTTCGAGCGGGTCGGCCAGCGGGTCAAACCGACACCGCATGGCGCTGAACTGCTGCCGGCGGTATCGGCCGCCTTCGACAGCATCGCTGCCGCCACGCAGCGCATGACAAGGCCGGCGAGCAGCGGCACACTTTCAGTCTCCTGCGTGCCGGCGCTGCTGTTGCTGTGGATGACACCGCGGCTCGGCAGTTTCATGGCGCAATATCCCGACATAAGGCTGACGCTTATCCCCTCGAACGACCCCAGGGATCTGCGGGCGCCCAACATCGATGTCTGCGTGCACTATGGCGACGGCAGCTGGACCGATTGCTGGATGCGCAAATGGTCGGGCCTCGAACTGTTCCCCGTGGTCAGCCCTACCTTGATCAACAACCGCCCGATCCGCAGCGTCAGGGATCTCGCTGACCATGTCTTCCTGCATGGCGACGACGGCCGCGAATGGCACACCTGGCTGGCGGCGGCCGATGCGCTGGACCTGGAGCGGGGTCGCCGCCATCACCTCGGCGATGCGCGCATGGCGACCGAGGCGGCGGTGCACGGCCATGGCGTGGCGCTGGGCGACTCGGTGACGGCAAGCGCGCTGCTGGCCAGGGGCATGCTGGTCGCGCCGTTCAGCCTGTCGGTGCCGGCGGTCGACGATTTCTATGTCGTCTGCCGCAACGAGATGCGGGCGACACCGATCGTGCAGGTGTTCATCGACTGGCTGTTCGCCGAGAAGGCCGGGGATGACGGGCGCGCCGACGCCCCGGTTGCCGGTCGCATCGCCAGCCGCCGCAAGCGTCCGGCGCTCAGGGTGATGGGCGGCAAATCCGCAAGCTGATGCCAGGCTGCGCGCCGCCGCATGCAGGCAGCTCTTTTTGTCGGGCCAGCCTGAAAGCGGGCAGCGTTCCGGCCGATTCGATGCTATGAGGCCTGTCGCGATTGTGGATGGCAGGCAGCGAAGGCGGTGTTGAAACATGGCTAAGACCGATATTGCGCGGCGCGTCTACAATCACACCTGGAAGCTCGATCCGATCGTGCGTAGTCTGCTCGACACGGATTTCTACAAGCTTTTGATGCTGCAGATGATCTGGGGCATGTATCCCAAGGTCGACACCACCTTCTCGCTGATCAACCGCTCGACCTCGGTGCGCCTTGCCGACGAGATCGACGAGGGCGAACTGCGCGAACAGCTCGACCATGCCCGCACCTTGCGCTTCTCCAAGAAGGAGATGATCTGGCTCGGCGGTAACAATTTCTACGGCCGCAAGCAGATCTTCGAACCGGAGTTCCTCGCCTGGCTGGAAGGGTTCCGGCTGCCCGAATATGAGCTGTCGAAGCGCGACGGGCAGTATGAGCTGACCTTCAGCGGGCCGTGGATGTACACCACGCTGTGGGAAATCCCGGCGCTCGCCATCATCAATGAACTCCGATCTCGCGCGGCGATGCGGGCGTTCGGGCCTTTCGCGCTCGACGTGCTCTATGCCCGCGCCAAGTCCAAGATGTGGGCCAAGACCGAGCGGCTGAAGGCGCTGCCCGGCATCCGCATCTCGGACTTCGGCACGCGCCGGCGCCATTCCTTCCTGTGGCAGCGCTGGTGCGTCGAGGCGCTGAAGGAAGGCATCGGCGAGGCGTTCACCGGCACTTCCAACGTGCTGCTGGCCATGGACAACGACCTCGAAGCGCTCGGCACCAATGCACATGAGCTGCCTATGGTGTTCGCCGCGCTTGCCGACTCGGAAAAAGAACTGAGACAGTCGCCCTACAAGGTGCTGCAGGACTGGCAGCGCTACTATGGCGGCAATCTGCTGATCGTGCTGCCCGACGCCTTCGGCACCGCCTCATTCCTGCGCGACGCGCCGGACTGGGTGGCCGACTGGACGGGCTTTCGCCCCGACAGCGCGCCGCCGATCGAAGGCGGCGAAAAAATCCTGTCCTGGTGGCGCGACAAGGGCAAGGATCCCAAGCAGAAGCTGTTGATCTTCTCGGACGGGCTCGAGGTCGAGACGATCGAGGAGACCTATCGCCACTTCAAGGGCAAGGTGCGTATGTCCTTCGGCTGGGGCACCAATCTGACCAATGATTTCGAAGGCTGCGCGCCGACGGAAACCAACAGCCTCGACGCCATATCGCTGGTTTGCAAGGTCACCGAGGCCAATGGCAGGCCAGCGGTCAAGCTTTCCGACAATCCGGCCAAGGCGACCGGCGATGTGAAAGAGATCGAGCGGTATCTCAGGATCTTTGGCGAGAAGGACCGCGTGGAGCAATTGGTCAAGGTGTGAGGGGTGATGGGGCTCCTGGCATCGCCTGCAAAGATGGAATCTCGGATAGCTTGAGTTCCCGCACACCCCCCTCTGTCCTGCCGGACATCTCCCCCGCAAGGGGGGAGATTGGCCGCTTCGACCAGTCCGCCTTTTTCTCCGAAGTTGAAGATTGGCGAAAGCCTGAGCGACATCCGATCTCCCCCTTTGCGGGGGAGATGGCCGGCAGGGCAGAGGGGGGTGTGAAGGATCGTGGCGGCGAAGGTTATCGCCTCTTGATCACAAGCTTCATCTGCTTATTCGTATCCCTCCCCACCCCCGCCTCCGCGCACGCCTCCGACCGTGGCCACGTCCTGCTCCTGCCGACCGGCTACTATCTGGTCGGCGGCGCCTTCGGCGTGGCCATCAGCTTCCTCGTGCTGGCGCTGCTGCCTGCGGATTTGCTCGACCGTTTCTGGCGCCGGCGCCTGCCGTTGTTTGCCCTCAGAGACGCCACCCGCGCCGCCATCAGCCTGCTATCCTTCGCCGGCTTTGCAATTCTCATCGCCGCCGGCCTTTTCGGCAGCCGCGACCCGCTTTCCAACCCGCTGCCCCTGGTGATCTGGACCTTGCTCTGGGCTGGCCTCACGCTGTTGCAAGGCCTCTTCGGCGATCTCTGGTCATGGCTGAACCCCTGGTATGGACCATGGCGTCTCACCTCGCGCCTGTTCGGGACCGGGGATCACGGAGCATGGCGCCTGCCCCGATGGGTCGGCTGCTGGCCGGCTGCCATCCTGTTCTTCGCCTTCGCCTGGTTCGAACTCATCGATCCGGCGCCCGACGATCCGGCACGGCTGGCTTTTGCCGCCGGCCTATATTGGCTGTTCTCTTTCCTCGCCATGCTGGCGTTCGGCTATCGCGGCTGGAGCCGCAGCGGTGAATTCCTGACGGTCTTCTTCTCGATGGTGGCGCGCTTTGCCATGGTCGAACGCAGCCAAGATGGCCGGCTTGGCCTGTGCTGGCCCGGCGCCAAGCTGCTGGCCGCGGAGCCCTTGCCGGCCAGCGGCATAGCTTTCCTGCTACTAGCCCTGTCGTCGGTATCCTTCGACGGCCTGTCGAAGACCTTCTTCTGGCTCGGCCTGTTCGGTATCAACCCACTCGAATTTCCCGGCCGCACCGCGCTGATCGGCAGCGGCACTTTCGGGCTGATCCTGACATTCGCGCTGCTGGCCGCGGTGTTCCTGCTTGCCGTCCGGCTCGGCCAGCGTCTTGCCGGCAGCGATCACACTCTCGGCCAGGCCGCAGGCCTGCTGGTGTGGTCGATCGTGCCGATCGCGCTCGCCTATCACGTTGCGCATTATCTGACGGCGCTGCTCGTCGACGGCCAATATGCGCTCGCGGCACTTTCCGATCCGTTCGCGATGGGCTGGAACCTGTTCGACACCGCCGACATGCAGATCGAGACCGGCATCGTTGCGGGGGCGGACTCTGCGTGGTGGCTGTGGAATATCCAGGCCGGCGCCATCATCCTGGGCCATGTGCTCGCCGTCCTCGTCGCTCACGGCTTCGCCTGGCGCCTGCACCCACAGCCCTCCCGCGCGGCACTCAGCCAGCTCCCGCTCACCTTGCTGATGATCGCCTACACCGTCTTCGGCCTCTGGTTGCTTGCCACGCCGACCACAGGGTGAGAAAAGGCGACCAACATACCTTCGGGGAAAGCCCGCTTGCCACGTCGGGGCTTTGGTGATTTAGTTTGTATACATGCGATTTTTTGCCTCGTTACAGCCAGTCAAAACTCAAGAACAGGGGAACTGCCGTGACTGACAAGAATGGGTTTTTCGATCTCTCCAGATCCACGCTCACCCGCCGCACGGCGCTGAAGGGTCTGGCCGCGGGCGCCGGCCTCGGCCTGGCCCCCGGCTTCGTCCGCTATTCCCAGGCGCAGAGCTCGGCGCCGATCAAGATCGGCTTCCAGTCGCACCGCACCGGCATCGGCGCTGCCTACGGCCGCTGGTACGAGAAGACCACGGCTGCCGCGGTCAAGGCGATCAATGCCGCCGGCGGCATCAACGGCCGCCAGGTCGAGGTGATCATCGAGGACGACGGCACCGATCCCGGCCGTGGCGCCGAGGTGGTCGGCAAGTTCGCCACTCAGCACAAGACCGACATCGTCTTCGGCACGCTGTTCTCGCATGTCGTCATCGGCTCGGCGCCCGCCGCCGGCGAAAACAAGATGCCCTATTTCGTCGTCAGCGAAGGCCATCACGTCGCCTCGACAAAGCTGAACCGCTATGTCTTCCAGCCCGGCATCACCGACGTGAAGAGCCAGATCCAGTCGATGGCGCCGTGGATCGCGGCCAATGCCGGCAAGAAGGTGACGCAGATCTTCCCCGATTTCGCCTTCGGCTACGACCATCGCGACTACCTGCCGCCGGCACTGAAGGCGCAAGGCGCCGAGGTCATCGCGCAGATAGCCATCCCGCCGACGGAATCGTCCTTCACCAAATACTTCCCGCAGATCCCGGCCGAGACCGAGGTGATCTACCACGTCATGGTCGGCCCGGCCGTGCTCACCTTCGTCAAGGAGCTCGGCGAGTTCTACGGCTCCAACCGGCCGCAACTGTTCGGCTTCATCGATTCGCTCGAGGCCACCGACATCAACAGCCCCGGCCTCGAATTCCTCGACGGCAGCCATTTCTGGGAAGGCTCGCCGCGCTATGCCCAGGCCGATGATTCCGAAGCGCAGAAGGCCTATCGCGCTGCTGTCGGCATCGACGACAATGGCGCCGCCGTCGGAGACCCCAAGGACGTCTCCACTGCCGCGCACATGTTCGGCTGCTGGGAGACGCTCTACGTCGTCAAGAAGGCGATGGAAGATGCCGGCTACAAGGGACCGGAAGACCGCGCCAAGCTGGTCGAGGCGACCGAAGCCCTGACCGAATTCGCCGAAGGTGCCGAGCATCCGCAGGGGCCGAAAACCTTCAACGGCAAGATCCACCAGTGCTTTGGCATCCAGAACATCTCCAAGGTCGAGGGCGGCAAGCTCAAGGTCGTGCACAAGACCAAGATCGAGGACGGGCTTTACGAGGCCGAGGGGGATTATACGACGCAGGCGCTGTGAGGCTTAGCTTCAGCAGCGTGAGCGCCAAGGCACCCCCCTCTGTCCTGCCGGACATCTCCCCCGCATGGGGGGAGATCGGCAGTTCGTGCGGCGGCGCCCATCTGCGAGCGTTGATGGTTGGCGAAACCAGTGAGGACATCCAATCTCCCCCCTTGCGGGGGAGATGTCCGGCAGGACAGAGGGGGGTGCCTCGCGCATCCGCCGGTGCGTAGCCGATGCACTTCGGTCCCCACCTTCTCCTCGCCGCCCTCGAAGGCCTCGTCACATCCGCGGTGCTGGCGCTGACCGCGCTCGGGCTGTCCCTGGTGTTCGGCGTCATGCGGGTGGTCAATGTCGCGCATGGCGAGTTCTTCATGCTGGGCGCGGTGCTCGCCTGGGCGATCACCACGGCCATCGGCGGTCACCCTGTGCTCGGCTTCCTGGCGGCGCTGGTGATTGCGCCGCTGATCGTCGGCGCCATTGCGCTGGTCGCCGAACGGCTGGTGCTGCGCCGGCTCAATTACAATCCGGAAGCCACCATCGTCGCCACCATCGGCATGCTCTACATCATCCAGCAATTGGCGCTGACTTTTTACGGCCCGGAGGCGCGGCCGGTGGAGCCGCCGTTCAGCTACCGCATCCTTTTGCCTTGGTTCGGTTACTCCGGCTACAAACTGTCTGTTATCGCCGCTTCCGCGCTGCTGCTCACCGCGACATGGCTGGTGCTGACGCGCACCAGGATCGGCCTCGTCATGCGCGCCACGCAGTATGACAGCGAGACGGCGCAAGCCTTCGGCATCCCTGTCGGCCGTGTCTATGGCTGCGTCTTCGCGCTCGGCGCCATGCTGGCGGCCATTGCCGCGGTGCTGATCGTGCCGATCAGCCAGGCGCATTATCTGATGGGACAGGATCCGCTGCTGCTCTCCTTCATCGTCGTCATCATCGGCGGCCTCGGCTCGCTGCGCGGCACGGTCGTCGCCGCCGTGCTGATCGGCCTCTCCGACGGCATCATCTCGATGTTCTTCTCGCCGACTTTGGCCAAGATCATCGCAACGCTGCTGGTCGCCATGGTGCTGGTGTTCCGCCCGCAAGGCCTGTTCGGGACGGCATCGCGATGAGCGAAGCTTCGCCGGCAAAAGCCTATGCCTTGCATCTCGGCGTCATCGCGCTGCTCTTCGTGCTGAGCTTCCTTTTGCCGGAGTATTATCACGGCCTGCTCGCCCGCATCATGGTGCTGGCGGTGTTCGCCATGGGCTACAACATGCTGTTCGGCTATGTCGGCCTGCTCAGCCTTGGCCATGCCATGTTCTTCTCCGCCGGTCTCTATGGCGCCGGCCTTGCCGTCATCCAGCTTGGCTGGGGCGTACCAGCGGCATTTGCCGCTGGGATTGCCTGCGGTGCGCTCCTGGCGCTGGTGATCGGCCTGCTGGCGCTGCGCACCACGGGTGTCGCCTTCATGATCGTCACCATGATGTTCGCCCAGGTTTTTTATCTCCTCATTCTTTATTTCGCGACGTGGACTGGCGGCGACCAGGGCATGGTCGTCCCGCAGCCGGCGCGGGTGCTTAGCTTCGGCACGACATCGCTCGAGCTCACCAATCCAACGGTGCGCTACTTGACAGCGCTCGGGCTGTTTTCGATCGTCCTTCTCGTCAAGTTGGCCATGGTCCGCTCCCGCTATGGCCGCGTGCTGGTCGCCATCCGCGAGAACGAGGAGCGGACGAAGATGCTGGGATACGACACTTTCTCCAACAAGCTCGCCGCCGTCGTCATCTCCGGCATCATCTGCGCGGCCTCGGGCGCCGCCTATGCACTGCTGTTCGGCTATGTCGGATCGAGCTTCGCTTCGGTGCAGTATTCGATCCTGCCGCTGCTGTGGGTGCTGCTGGGGGGTGCTGCCACGACGCTTGGGCCGCTGATCGGCACGCTGTTCATGTACTATGTCATCGACATCACCAGCGGCTACACCTCCGCCTATCTGCTGATCGTCGGCATCGCGCTCATCCTTTTGGTGCTGTTTTTCCCAAAGGGCATTCTGGGCAGCATCCGCCAGCGCTGGCTCGGGTGGCTGCCATGATGCCGCTTTTGACCACCAAGGGCCTGTCGCGCAACTTTGGCGGCTTGCGCGCCGTCGACAATGTCGATTTCGCGCTGATGCCGGGCGAAATCCGCGCCGTCATCGGCCCCAACGGGGCGGGGAAAACCACCTTCGTCAGCCTGGTCAGCGGCCGCATCCAGCCGTCTGCCGGCATGATCGTCTTCGATGGCGCCGACATCACCAATCTGCCTGCCTATGTCAGGGTGCGCAGAGGCATCGCCTACACCTTCCAGCTCACCAGCGTCTATGCCAACCTGTCCGTTTACGCCAACGTCGCGCTGCCCGCGCAACTGACGCTGCGGCATGGCAGCCATTCCAAGAGCGCGATACAGGCCGCTGTCATGTCAGCACTCGAACGCACCGGCCTGGCCGATCGTGCCCACATGCCGGCCGGCCAATTGTCCTACGGCCATCAGCGCCTGCTGGAAGTGGCGATGGGCCTGGCGCTGAAGCCGCGCCTGCTGATCCTCGACGAACCGACGCAAGGCCTGGCCGACTCTGAGA
The DNA here is from genome assembly GCF_040322475.1 of Mesorhizobium sp. M0140. NCBI lineage: Bacteria > Pseudomonadati > Pseudomonadota > Alphaproteobacteria > Hyphomicrobiales > Phyllobacteriaceae > Mesorhizobium > Mesorhizobium sp. M0140. Next base: position 9,087 of record NZ_JAMYTM010000030.1, read on the forward strand.
TCGACAATTTCATCACGTTGGTGCGCGAGATCGCCAAAAACGCCACCGTGCTTCTGATCGAGCACAACATGCCCGTGGTCATGCAACTGGCCGACCGCATCACCGTCTTCAACGCCGGCAGGATCCTCGCCGAAGGCACGCCCGAAGCAATCCGCGACAACGTGGCGGTGCAGGAAGCCTATCTGGGGACCGCCCCATGACCGAGACAGACAAGGCCGAGGCGACGTCTCAAGCACTCACCATCTCGGGGCTCGACTGCTTCTATGGCGAGGTCCAGGTGCTCTATGGCCTCGACCTGATGCTGAACAAGGGCGAGGTGCTGTGCCTGTTCGGCCGCAACGGCGCCGGCAAGACGACGACGCTCAAAGCCATCATGGGGCTGGTTCCCTCGAGCGCCGGCTCGATCAGGCTCGACGGTCAGGAATTGACTCGGCTACCGGCACATGAAGTGCCCAAGGCCGGCGTCGCCTATGTGCCGCAGGGAAGGCGGCTGTTCGCCGAGATGACGGTGGCGGAAAACATCGAGATCGGCCTGATGGCGCGCGGCAAGGGCAAGGCGACGCGTGAAAATGTGCTCGGCCTCTTTCCGCTGTTGCGCCAGCGGCTGAGGCAGCGCTCCGGTACGCTGTCCGGCGGCGAGCAGCAGATGCTGGCGATGGCGCGCGCGCTCTGTCTCGAACCGCAGGTGCTGCTGCTCGACGAGCCTACCGAAGGGCTGATGCCGTCGATGATCGCCAAGATCCGCGAGACGGTGTCGAAGCTGCGCGACATGGGCGTTTCGACCATCCTGGTCGAACAGCGTGTCGATGCGGTGCTCTCTGTCGCCGACCATGTTGCCTTCATCGAAAACGGCCGCAATCGCGAGACGGTCGATGTCGAGGAATTGCGTGCCGACCCGTCGGCGGTGCGCCGTTATGTCGGCGTGGGCTGATCAGCCGAAGAACAGAAAACCCGCACCCAAAAATGTCGGGATCAGCACCAGGCCCGACCATGCCATATAGCCGAAAAAGCCCGGCATCTTGACGCCGCGATGCCTGGCGATGGCATAGACCATGAAGTTCGGCGCATTGCCGATATAGGTGTTGGCGCCCATGAACACCGCGCCTGCGGAGATCGCCGCCAAAGTCGAGGCGAATTCCGTCATCAGGTGCCGGGGGTCGCCGCCGGCAAGCTCGAAAAACACCAGATAGGTCGGCGCATTGTCGAGGAAGGATGACAGCGCCCCGGTCAGCCAGAAATAGGCGAGGTCATTGGGCCCTCCCGAGGGCGAAGTGACGAGGGCGACCAACGGCGCCAGCGCGCCCTCATGGCCGGCCCTCAGGATAGCGACGACCGGCACGATGCAGATGAAGATGCCGGCAAACAATTTGGCCACCTCTGATATCGGACCCCAGTTGAAGCCGTTGGCTTCGCGGTATTCCTTGCGCGAAATGGCAAGTGAAACGAGGGCAAGCGCCAGGATGAGAGCGTCGCGCACCAGATTCTGCAGTTCCAGGCTGACCCCGAACACGGAGAAGCTGACGCCCGGCTTCCAGGCCGCCGACAGCAGGATGGCGCCGATCACGTCCGCCAGCAGCGGAAGGTTGGCCAGGCCGCGCAGACGCACCTTGGTATCCGGTGTCGGATCCTTGATCTTCGGCGCGCCAGCCTCGCGCCGGTGCAGGATGATGTCGATGCCCAGGAAGACGGCCAGCACGACGCCGCCGACGAACAGCGTTTCGCGCCAGAGGTTGGCGGTCGTCCAGAAGAAATCGACGCCTCTGAGGAAACCGACGAACAAAGGCGGGTCACCCAAAGGTGTCAGCGAGCCGCCGATGTTGGAGACGAGGAAGATGAAGAAGATGACAACATGGGCGTTGAACGGCCTGTTATCATTGGCGCGGATGATCGGCCGGATCAGGATCATCGAGGCACCGGTCGTGCCGATCACCGAGGCCAGCAGCGCGCCGACCAGCAGCAGGCCGGCATTCACCAGCGGCGTGCCGTGAATGTTGCCGGCAATGAGAATGCCGCCCGAAATGGTGAACAGCGCAAACAGCAGGATGATGAACGACATGTATTCGGTGAGCAACGCATGCAGCACCGCTTCGGTCGCTGTGGGGACACCGAAGGCAACCGCCAGCGGCAGGACCACCAGAGCGCCCCAAAGGGCCGCGATCTTGCCGTAGTGATGCTCCCAGACATGAGGAAACAGCAGCGGACCGGTGGCGATCGACAACAGCAGCCCGGCAAAGGGCAGCGTCCACCACAGCGACATCGAAGCGCCGGGCAGGCCGTGGTCTTCGGCGGCAAAAGCTGTTCCAGGAAACAGTATTGCGAAAACTGTTACAGCGCATGGGATCGCGTACGAGAAAGGCCCCCTCATCCGGCCGCTACGCGGCCACCTTCTCCCCGCTGGGGAGAAGAGACGAGCTTCGGCGCCGGCAGCCTTCTCTCCGCTCGGGGAGAGGTCGGATTGCCCCGAATTGCCCTTCGCAATTCGGCTGGCAATCCGGGTGAGGGGGTGCTTGCCCAACGGCCGTTCAATCCGACAAAGGGTCTTCGAGCGTCACGCCGGCGTCGCGCATGCGCTGCAGCATGGCATTGAGCGAACCGTTGAGATCGATGCCGCGGCAGGCATCGAGCCGCACTGTGGTTTTGAAGCCCTGGCTAACGGCGTCCAGCGCCGAAAAGCCGACGCAGAAATCGGTCGCCAGCCCGACCAGGGTCAGCGTGTCGATGCCGCGCTCCCGGAGGTAGCCGGCAAGGCCGGTCTGTGTCGTGCGATCGTTTTCGAAGAAGGCCGAGTAGCTGTCGATATCAGGCCGGAATCCCTTGCGGATGACGAGTTCGGCCTTGGTCCAGGCGAGGCCGGAATGGAAATCGGAGCCCAAGCTGCCCTGGATGCAGTGGTCCGGCCACAGCGTCTGCTGGCCGTACGGCATCTCGATCATGGTGAAGGGATGCGCGCCCGGATGGCTCGAAGCAAAGCTGGAGTGACCGGCGGGATGCCAGTCCTGCGTCAGCACGACATGGTCGGTTCGCCGGATCAGGTCGTTGACCAGCGGCACGATCTCATCGCCGCCAGCAATCGCCAGCGCGCCGCCCGGACAAAAATCGTTCTGCAGGTCGATGACGACAAGCGCTTCGTCGGCCATGGGCTTTCCTCTTCCGTATGCAGGCTCCAGTGGAAAATGCCGCTGACGCGACCGGACGCAGAAACTTGACCAGATGGCCGGCGGCGTCAACCTCTCGCGACATAACAAATGCGTGCCGGCCGGGTCGCTGCAAACTCCGGCTTTGACAAATCCTGCGGGCTTGATATCATTTGCATACGAATGAATTTCTCGGCTTGAACGCCGGAAATACCGGATTCGGAAAGTTCCTTTTCTGGAAGGCAAAGCGTGATCCGTTACGCGAAACCCACCTCGGTCGACGAAGCGCTCGCTTTGCTTGGCGAGGGCGCCTGGCGCATCCTTGCCGGCGGCACCGATTTCTATCCGGCACAGGGCAGCAAACCCTTCCGCGACAATGTTCTCGACATTAACGGCCTGGGTTCGCTGCGCGGCATTGCCGAGACGAGCGACCATTTCGTCATAGGCGCGCGCACGACCTGGACCGACATCGTCCGCCACCCCTTGCCGCCGGCCTTCGATGCCTTGAAACAGGCGGCGCGCGAGGTCGGCTCGGTGCAGATCCAGAACGTCGCCTCGGTCGCCGGCAATGTCTGCAACGCGTCGCCGGCCGCCGACGGTGTGCCTGCCCTGCTCGTCCTCGATGCCGAGGTCGAGCTGCGCTCGGTGGCAGCCACGCGGCACCTGCCGCTGCAGGACTTCATTCTCGGCAACCGCCGAACGGCTCTGCTGCCCGGTGAGATGGTCACGGCCATCCGCGTGCCGAGACCCGCTGCTACGGGCATGTCGGCTTTCGTCAAGCTCGGCGCGCGCCGTTATCTCGTCATTTCCATTGCCATGGTGGCGGCACGTCTGGTCGTCGAAAACGGCCTTGTCCGGCAAGCGGCGGTCGCCGCCGGCTCCTGCTCGGTGGTGGCCAGGCGGCTGGCCGGCGTCGAAGCCGCGTTGTGCGGGCTGCCGGCGGATGGCGGACTTGCCTTTGCGGTCCTGTCCGCGCCGATGAGCGAACTGTCGCCGATCGCCGATGTGCGCGGCAGCGCCGAATACCGGCTCGATGCGGTGCGCGAGATTGTTGCCCGCGCCGTGCTCGCGGCTGTGGGCCGGACGACTGGCGAAGAGGTGGCGGCATGAGCCAAATTCAGCCTGACGCGCGTGAAGCCTTGCCCGATCCGAGCAGTGCCCAGCCAGGCTTCGGCGCTGCGCGCGCCGATATCGTCTTCGAGGTCAACGGCGCCGCCGTCTCGGTCAATGTGCCGCCGCTGCGCCGGCTGTCTCTGGTGCTGCGCGACGAACTGGGGCTGACCGGCACCAAGGTCGGCTGCGATGCCGGCGATTGCGGCGCCTGTACGGTGCTGGTCGACGGCGATCCCGTCTGCGCCTGCCTGATGCCGGCGGCTTCCGCTGCCGGCGCATCGGTGACGACAGTCGAAGGGCTTTCCAACGGCCGGCTGTCGGCGTTGCAGGCCTCTTTCCTCGCCTACGGCGCCGCGCAGTGCGGGATCTGCACGCCCGCCCTGTTGGTTGCGGCGACGGCGTTGCTGGAGAAGAAGGCGAGCCCCACCGAGGTCGAGGTACAGGACGCGCTCGGCGGAATTCTGTGCCGCTGCACCGGCTACCGGAAGATCATTGCCGCGGTGATGGATGCCTCCGTGCAGGCAGTAAGCCTGGATTTCCGCTTGCCTCCATCCGGCCACGCGATCGGCTCCTCGCCGATCCGACTCGACGGCGTGCCGAAGGTCACCGGGGCTGAGAAATTCGGCGGCGATTCCTTCCCCGCCGATGCGCTGGCCGTGCTGGTGGTCCGCTCGCCGCATTATCACGCCAGTTTCGCCTTCGGCGACCTCGACGGCTGGGCGAAACAGCATCCTGGCATCGCCGGGGTCTTCACCGCCGCCGACATTCCGGGAAAAAACTGTTTCGGCGCTATCGGCCCATTCGCCGACCAGCCGGCGCTGGCCGAAGGTTTTACTCGTCTTCGCGGCGAGGCGGTGGCGCTGGTCGCCGGCGAGCGCGAGGCGATCCTCGATCTCGACCTGTCGGATTTTCCTATCCGCTGGAGCGAACTGCCGCATTTTCTGCAACCCGCCGAAGCGCAGGCCGAAGGTGCGGCGCTGATCCATGAAAGTCGGCCGGCGAACCTGCTCACCTCCGGCCTGGTCGAACGCGGCGACCCCGAGACGGCGCTTGCCGGCGCTGCGTTCACCGTGTCCGGCGCCATCGACACCTCCTATGTCGAGCACGCCTATATCGAACCGGAAGCCGGCTATGCCTATCTGGACGGCGACACGCTGGTCGTCGTCGCCTGCACCCAGGCGCCCTATATGGACCGCGACGAGACGGCGAAGGTGCTCGGCCTTGCCGTCGACAAGGTGCGCATCGTGCCGACCGCGACCGGCGGCGGTTTCGGTTCCAAACTCGACGTTTCGTTGCAGCCGCTGATCGGCCTGGTGGCGCTGAAGACGGGGCGGCCGGCGGCACTCGCCTACACCCGCAACGAATCGATGATGTCGACCACCAAGCGCCATCCGGCCGGGATGAAAGCGACCATCGGCGCCGATGCCGACGGCCTTGTCACCGGCATGATCTTCGAAGGTGACTTCAACACCGGCGCCTATGCAAGCTGGGGCCCTACCGTGGCCAACCGCGTGCCGGTGCACGCCTCCGGACCCTACGCGACGCCGAATTACCGCGCCGAAGGCCGCGCCATTCACACGCATGGGCCAATTTCCGGTGCCTTCCGCGGCTTCGGCGTGCCGCAGGCGACGATCATGCAGGAGACGCTCTATGACGAGCTGGCCGGCAAACTCGGCATGGACCGGCTCGACTTCCGCTTAAGGAACTGCCTTCGGAACGGTTCCGAAACGGTTACCGGGCAGCTTCTGGAGTCCGGCGTCGGCATTGCCGAATGCCTCGAATCGCTGCAGCCGCATTGGGTGCGCGCGACGGCTGATGCGGATGCATTCAACAGTGCCAACAGGGATAGAAAGCGCGGCGTTGGCGTCGCGTCCTGCTGGTATGGCTGCGGCAACACCTCGCTGCCCAACCCGTCGACAATCCGGGTCGGCATCGCGGCCGACGGCGCGGTCATCCTGCACCAGGGCGCCGTCGATATCGGCCAGGGTTCCAACACCGTCATCACCCAGATCTGCGCCGACGCTCTCGGCCTGCCGTTGGAGAAATTCCAACTGAAGAGCGCCGACACAGCCATCACTCCCGACGCCGGCAAGACCTCGGCCTCGCGCCAGACTTTCGTCACCGGCAAGGCAGCCGAAAAGGCCGGCCGCGCCTTGCGCGAAAAGATCCTGCGATTTGCCAATGTTTCCGAAAACGCAGCCCTGCAACTCGACGGCCCCGCGATCGTCATCCGCGAAGGCGAAGCCACGCGCCGCATCGATCTCGCGACATTGGATGTGGATACCGAAGGCTTCGTCTTCCGTGCTGAGGAGACCTACGATCCGCCGACACTGCCGCTCGATGCCAAAGGACAGGGCAAGCCCTATGCCGTTTACGGCTATGGCGCGCAGATCGCCGAACTGGAGGTCGACCTCAAGCTCGGCACGGTGAAGCTGCTGAAAATCACCGCCGCGCACGATGTCGGCAAGGCGATCAACCCGCTGCTGGCCGAGGGCCAGATCGAAGGCGGTATCGCGCAAGGCATCGGCATGGCGCTGATGGAAGAGTACATCCCCGGCCGCACCGAGAATCTGCACGACTATCTCATCCCGACCATTGGCGACGTGCCGCCGATCGAGACCATTCTCATTGAAGTTCCGGACCCGGAAGGACCCTTCGGTGCCAAGGGTTTGGGCGAGCATGTGCTGATCCCGACGGCACCGGCAATCCTCAATGCCATCCGCCACGCCACCGGCGTCCTGGTCACCAAGATACCGGCGACGCCGACGCGTATCCGCGCTGGCATCCGCGAAAAAGATGGCATCCGCGAAAAGGAGGCACGCCGATGAGCGAGCTTGCCGAACGCTTCGAAACCCATGATCCCGGCGAGAAGCTGGTGGCGGAGAAGATCCGCTGCGATGCCTGTCCGGTGATGTGCTACATCGCGGATGGGCGCACGGGCGCCTGCGACCGCTACGGCAATGTCGGCGGCAGGATCGTGCGGATGGACCCGCTGACGATCCTCGACCATGCGGCCGAGACCGGCGCGGCAATCGTGCCGTTCATTGCCGAAGGCGAGGCCTGGGACGGCGAACTGGTCAACACCGGCCGCCGCTTCGTCACGGCAATCGGCGCCGGCACCACCTATCCCGACTACAAGCCGGCCCCGTTCATCGTCAGCCAGGAAGTCGAAGGCGTCGATCTCGTGACCGTGGTCACCGAAGGCATTTTTTCGTATTGCGGCGTCAAGGTGAAGATCGACACCGACCGTCATATCGGACCCGAAACGGCTGTCGTGCGATCGCAAGGCGAAGCGATCGGCCATGTCACGACGGGAGAATATGGCTCGCAGATGCTGTCGCTGGGCGGTGTGCATCACCTGACCGGCGGCTCCAAGGCCGAGGGCCGCGCCACCTGCGACGCTCTGCTCAATCTGTGCAACCGCAAGCCGGTGGAACTGGCCATCGACGGCGGCGCCACCATAACAGTCGAAGCCGGCAAGGCGCCTGTCATCGACGGCAAGCAGGAACACCGCATGCGCGTCGGCTGCGGCTCGGCGACCATCGGCATGTTCGCCACGCAATGGCGCGGCCTGGTCGACGAGGTGGTGGTGGTCGACGACCACATCACCGGCGTCGTTTCCGAGCACCAGGCTGGCAAGGTTCTGGGCTGGCAGGATACGGGCATCAAGATCATTGGTCGCCGTTCGACGCCGGGCCGCTATTTCAAGGTCTCCGAACCCGGTCTCGGCTGGGGCGGCACCAGCATTTCCGACCCACTGTCGATCCTCGGCGAGTGGAACGCCAAGAAAGGCGCGCGGCCGGGTCTGTCGCTGCTGATGGTGTCGACCACCGGCGAGCAGTTCGCCTATTACGAGCTCGATGACGAGCTGAAACCGGTGCAAAAACCTTTCCCCGAACGGCTGCAAAAGTCGGTCGGCCTGATCGAGGACAATTGCGAGCCGGCTTTGTGCACGGTGCTGTTCATCGGCGGTGCCGGCGGTTCGCTGCGGGCCGGCGTCACCGAAAACCCGGTCAATCTCACCCGCTCGGTTCAGGGCCTGAAGACCTATGTGACGGTCGGCGGCGCGCCGGTCTATGTTTGGCCGGGCGGCGGCATCACGCTGATGGTCGATGTCACACGAGTGCCGGAAGGCGCCTTCGGCTATGTGCCGACGCCGGCGCTGGTGGCCCCGATCGAGTTCACGCTGCGCCGCGACGACTATGTCAGGCTCGGCGGCTACGAGGCCGAGATACGCAGCGTCGAGGACATTGTCGCAAAAGGCGGTGAGTACCTGAATCCGCGCCGCGGCACCGGCGCCGAAGCCAACAATCCATGGCCGCCACTCGCGCAGCTACGTCGTGCCGGCCCGAACGGGGCCGGGTGATGCAAGGTCCGCAAGCCCATTGGCTGCAGGACGGCAGGCGGCTGCATCTCAACCACGGGCCGATCGACCTGATCGTCGAGGTTTTTGGTGAGGCGGATGAATGCCGCCGAGCCTATGAACAAGCCGTAGCGCGGTTCCAGACGATCCTGATGGAGCTGGTCGAGGAACTCCCCGAATTGCGGCTGCCGGCGTTTTTCCTGGCGCCGCGCACATTCGCCGGCCCGACGGCGCGCCGCATGGAGGCAGCCGTCATGCCCCTGGCGGAATGCTTCATAACACCGATGGCCGCCGTCGCGGGATCGGTAGCCGACGAAATGCTCGCCGCATTGCTTGAGGGTCGCAAGCTCGATCGCGCCTATGTCAACAACGGTGGCGACTGCGCAATCCATATCGGCAGGGGACAGTCGATGGGATTGGCGGTCGCCGGCACCGGCAACGGCATGGCCGACCGGATCACGATCCGCGCGGAAGATGGCGTTCGTGGCGTTGCCACCAGCGGCTGGCGCGGCCGCTCCTTCTCGCTTGGCATTGCCGACGCCGTCACCGTGCTCGCGCGGACCGGCGCCGAGGCAGATGCGGCAGCGACCCTCATTGCCAACGCGGTGGACCTGCCCGGCAATCCCGCCATCAAGCGCATTCCCGCACATGAATTGTCGCCCGACAGCGATCTCGGCGCGCGCCTGGTGACACATGGTGTCGGCACGCTTGCCCTTGGCGAAGTGGCGCGGGCGCTGGACAATGGCCTTGCCGTCGCCGAAGATTTTCGCCGGCGCGGCCTGATTGCCGGATCGGCGCTGTTTCTTGGCGGTGAGGCCCGCATCAGTGGCTCGGTTGCGCTTGCCGCGCCCAACAAAAGTTCGAGGGAGGAAGTTGCCCATGCCTGAGTTTCCAATCCGCAAGATCGCGGTGCTGATCGAAGAGATCTTTCACGAGGGCGGGCCGGTGGCCCAGGTGCCGCGCCGCCGCGCCGCCGCCATGGCGCTCGTGAAAAATCCGTTCGCCGGGCGCTATGTCGAGGAGCTGCAGAGCGCCATGGACGATCTCAAGCCGCTCGGCTTGCTGCTCGCCGACCGGCTGATCGCGGCGCTCGGCGGCGACGTCAAGCAGATCGACGGCTACGGCAAAGGCGCCATTGTCGGCGCGGCGGGCGAGTTGGAGCACGGTGCGCTGTGGCATGTGCCCGGCGGCTACGCCATGCGCGAGCGGCTCGGCGACGCCAAGGCGATCGTGCCGTCGGCCAAGAAGGTCGGCGCTTTCGGTTCGAAGCTCGACGTGCCGCTCGGCCACATCAACGCAGCCTATGTGCGCAGCCATTTCGACGCCATGGAAGTCGGCATGTCCGATGGTCCGCGCCCCGACGAGATCCTGTTCTGCCTCGCCATGACCTGTGGCCCCCGCATCCACGATCGCATGGGTGGTCTCGCGGCCGATGACATCAAAGCCTGGGATGGCTTGCGGTGAGCGGCGAGGACAATCTGCTCAAGCTGGTCGAGGTCGAGACCCCGGACGACCAGGATTACCTCCTGCAGGAGCAGGTCGGCTTCATCCTGCGCAAGGCGCATCAGCGCCATGTCGCGATCTTTGCCGCGCATATCGGCGACCTGACGCCGCCGCAATTTGCAGCACTTGCCAAGCTGCGGGACGTCGGCGAGACCTCGCAGAACCAGCTCGGCACGCTGATCGCCATGGATGCGGCGACGGTCAAGGGCGTCATCGACCGGCTGAAGGCGCGCGGCCTGGTCGAGCTTTCCAGGCACGAGGTCGACAAAAGACGGCTTCTGGTCAATCTGACCGCGGCAGGCCGCCATGCGATCGAGCGCCTGATCCCGCTGGCGCGCGAGATCACCCAGGAGACGCTGGCGCCGCTCTCCGCCAAGGAGATCGCCACCTTCATGAAGCTGCTGGTGAAGCTGGCTTAGACCGCCGGGCGCCAAAAAGGCACCCGGCAGGAAGCTTGGCTCAGAGGCCGTTGTCCTTCAGCACTTGGGCGGCGTTTTCCTTGGTGATCTTCTCGGTCGGCAGAGTGATGGTCTTTTCGACCTTCTCGCCGTTGAGGAACTTGATCGCCTGGCGCAGGCCTTCGGCGCCGGGAGTGACATAGGTGAAGGTCGCCGTCAGCTCGCCCTTGTTCACCATCTGCACGCCTTCATTGGGCAGGCCGTCGATGCCGATGAACTTGATGTCCTTCTCGCGGCCGACATCCTTGGCGGCGAGATAGGCGCCATAGGCCATCGGGTCGTTGTGGCCGTAAACGAGATCGATCTTCTCGTTGCTCTTCAGCGCGTTGGCCATCAGATTGTAGGCCTGGTCCTGCTTCCAGTCGCCCGATTGCTGGTCGAGCAGATATTTGATGCCCGGTTCCTTGTCGGTGAATTCATGGAAACCGTCATGGCGGTCATGCGCCGGCTGGGTGCCCATGCCGCCCCAGATCTCGACGACGTTGCCTGCAGCCTTGCCCTTGCCGCCAAGCAGTTCGACGGCATATTCGCCGGCCGCGCGACCGATCAGCGCGTTGTCGCCGCCGACGAACTGCGTGTAGTCCTTGGTGTCGACATTGCGGTCGAGCACGAAGACCGGGATCTTGGCGTCGATCGCCTGCTGCACGACGCCGGTCAAGCCGGCAGATTCCTTCGGTGACACCAACAGCGCATCGACCTCCTGGCGGATCAGGTTCTCGACATCGGCGACCTGCTTTTCGGTCTTGTCCTCGCCGTCGGTGATGATCAGTTCGACCTCGGGATGCTTGGCGGCTTCGGCCAGGATGTCCTTGTTGAACTGCGCGCGCCAGGGCTCGATGGTCGTCACCTGCGAGAAGCCGATCTTCCACTTCTTGTCCTGGGCGAAGGCATTGCCGGTGGTCAGAAGCGCGGTGGTGGTCAGCAGCGCCGCGGTCAGGGCGGCAAGCTTCAGCATGTCACGTCGTTTCATTTTTTGTTTCCTCCGAGATTGAGAGACGGTGTCTCTTGCGACGGCCGCTTTGCCGCGGCCGTTTCCTTGTGCGCCGATTGCCCGCCGGGCAGGCGCAGATAGGCCAGGAGATCACCGGCATTGCGCTCCTGCACGAGCACGGTGCCGATGATGATCATCCCCTTCAGCACCAGCTGAAGGTTCGAATTGATGTTGTGGAGCTGCAGGATGTTGGAGAGCAGGCCGAAGATCAGCACGCCGCAGAACGTGCCGGTGAGACTGCCGCGGCCGCCCATCAGGCTGGTGCCGCCGATGACCACGGCGGCGATGGCATCGAGCTCCAGCCCGGCGCCGGCATCCGGCTTGCCTTGCCGGTACTGCGCGACATAGAGCACGGCGGCGATGCCGGCGAGCAGCCCGGAGACAGCATAGGTAGCGATCTTGACGCGGCCGGCGGCGATGCCGGAGAGGCGCGCCGCCTCCTCGTTGCCGCCGATGGCGTAGACATAGCGGCCGAACGGCGTGAAGCGCAGCACCGCGCCATAGATCAGGATGGCGCCGAGGAAGAACAGGCCCGGCATCGGGATGATGCCGAACACCAGCGAGCGCAGGATCTCGAAATCGGCGGTCGCGTTGGAGCCGGTATAGACCGGCAGCACCGCATTGTTCTGGCCGGCGGTCAGCCGGGCGATGCCGAGCGCCGTCACCATCATCGCCAAGGTGACGATGAAGGGTTGCAGCCGCCCGGCAACGATGATGAAGCCGTTGAGCGCGCCGAACAGCAAGCCGACGCATGGCGCCACCAGCAGCACGCCGAGCACGCCGAATTTCGGCTCGATCTGCGGCAGCAGAAACCACAGCGACAGGCAGCACAGGACCACGCCGACGACGGCGGGCGTGACCAGGCCGCGAATCCCGTCCAACTTGATCTCACGGAGGAGGTCGGCGCCGGCACGGGATTTTGCCAGGTTCTGGAAAATGAAGCGGGTGACGACGAAACCGAGGCAAAGCGCCACCAGCGCGACGGTCGGCACGCCCAGCACGACGCCCGGCGTCACGCCAGGAACCGTCAGCAGCATGGCGCAGACCACCGAGCAGATGGCCATCAGCGAGCCGACGGAGAGATCGATGCCGCCGGTGATGATGACAGCCGTCATGCCGGTGGCGATCAGGCCGGTGGTCGACACCTGGCGCAGCACGTCGAGCAGATTGCCGTAGGAGAGGAAGATGTTGTTGCCCTTCGAACTCATCGGCGAGCCCAGCACGCCGATCAGGAAGATGGCGATCAGGCCCCAATAGAGTTTGGTCCGGGACAGGAGTTTCAGGGCAGTCATGCGGCTGGTCTCGATATGGTCCGGCACGGGGCGGCGAGACGCATGATAGCCTCCTCGCTGGCCGCATCGCGGGAAAGAATGCCTGTCTGGCGGCCATCGGCCATCACCAGGATGCGGTCGGAGAGATGCAAAAGCTCCGGCAGTTCGGAGCTGATGACGGCGATGGCGAGGCCGTCGCGCGCCAGCCTGAAGATCAGGTCGTAGATCTCGCGCTTGGCGCCGACATCGATGCCGCGCGTCGGCTCGTCGAGCAACAGCACCCTCGGCTTCGTCGCCAGCCATTTGCCGATGACAACTTTCTGCTGGTTGCCGCCCGACAGCGTACCGGCGGGCTGGTCGATGTCCCGGCAGCGGATGCCGAGGGCCCTGACCGCCTGCCGCGCCAGCCCCTGCTCGCCGGCCAGCGAGCGGATGCCGAAGCGGGCCAGCGAGCCGACCAGCGGCAGCGCGACATTGTCCGCGATCGAAGCCTGCAGATGCAACCCTTGCGTCTTGCGATCCTCGGTGACCAGCGCGATGCCCAGCCGCCTTGCATCGCGCGGCGAACGGATATCCACGGGCTGGCCGCCGACGTGGATTTCGCCGCCGGTGCGGCCATCGCTCGAACCGAAGATCGCTTCCAGGATCTCGGTGCGGCCCGAACCCAGCAGCCCGCCAATGCCGAGGATCTCTCCGGCGGCAAGATCGAAGCCGACGCCGTCGATCACCGTGCGCCAGCCATGCGCATCGCGCTTCGACAGCGACAGGTTTTCGACCGAAAGCACGATCTTGCCGCCGGAGTGGCGCTCTTCCTGGGAGGAAGCAAGCAGGTTGCGGCCGACCATCGCCGAAATGATCGCATCTTCGTCGAGCCTGGCCATCGGCTCGGTCAGCACATGGCGTCCGTCGCGAAACACGGTGACGCGGCCGGCCAGATGCATGACCTCGTCGATGCGGTGCGAGATGTAGACGATGGCGACACCGCTCTCGGCAAGCTGGCGGATGATGCGGAACAGCCGCTGGCATTCGGCCGGCGAAAGCGCCGAGGTCGGCTCGTCCATGATCAGGATGCGTGCCGACATCGACAGCGCCTTGGCGATCTCGACCAGCTGCTGCTCGCCGACACGCAGGGCGCCGACGCGGGCTTGCGGATCGAGTTCGATGCCGAGCCGCTGCAACAAAGCACCCGCCGCGCGGCTGCTTGCCTTGCGGTCGACGATCAGCCCTGCGATCAGCTTCTCGCGGCCGAGGAAGATGTTGTCGGCGACGCTGAGTTCGGGCACCAGGTTGAGTTCCTGATGAATGATGGCGATGCCGGCATCCTCGGCATCGCGCACTCCGGCGAAGCTGACGGGGCGGCCATCGACGCTGACCGTGCCTTCATAGCCGGTATAGACGCCGGAGAGGATTTTCATCAGCGTCGACTTGCCGGCGCCGTTCTCGCCCATCAAGGCATGAACCTCGCCGCGACGCAGCTCAAAGCCTACATCGACAAGCGCGGCGATGCCGCCGAAGCTCTTGGAAATGCGCTCGGCACTCAGAACGGTGTCCGACCGATCAGCCGCACCGTGCTGCGGGGAAAGGGAATTGCTCTCTTGCATGACAATAGCGGCCTCCCTTCCGTCGTCGTCAATTTCCCGCAAACGCTAATCTAAACGTTTCGATCATGTCAAGCCGATATAAGGTGCCGGGCGTTTGATGCAATTCGATTCTTGCTTAAAAGGACAGGATTCCGTACGTATTGGCCAGCAGGGGTGGCGAAACGTTTCGAAAATGACAGCGTCAGGGCAAAAAAGACACCGCAAATCCACCGCGCCCACCATGCTTCATGTGGCTGAAGCGGCGCGTGTTTCTGTCGCCACCGTTTCGGCGCTGATCAATGGCACGGCGACGGTCAGCCCGGAGCTTAGCCAGCGCATCGAGCAGGCGATCCGCGATATCGGCTACAAGCGCAACGCGATCGCCCGCAGCCTGAAGATGGGCACGACCCGCACCATCGGACTGACCGTGCCGCACATCACCAACCCGTTCTTCACCGATGTCGTCTCGGTCATCCAGCAGGCCTTCGACCGGGCCGGCTATGCCGTCATGCTGTGCTGCACGGACGAGGATTTGAACACCCAGGACGACCAGATCAGGCTGCTGCTCGACCGCATGGTCGACGGGCTGATCGTGGCGCGCGTCGGCGACGGCGCGATCCTCAAGCGGATCGTCGACGACGCCAACGTGCCGGTCGTGCTGCTCGATCGTATCTGCAAAGGCGTCGACACCGATGCCGTGGTGCTGGACAACCAGCGCGCGGTGTTCGACGCCATCACCTATCTGATCAATCTCGGCCACCGGCGCATCGGTTACATCACCGGCACCTCGGACATCTCGCCGATGCATGACCGCATGGCAGGATATCGCGAGGCGCTTCACGCCGCCGGCCTGCCGATCGCCGAAGAACTGATCCGCTTCGGCAATTTCCATGAGATCGACGGCTATACCGAAACCATGCAGATGCTTTCCTCGCATGATCGGCCAAGTGCTATCTTCTCGGCCAACAACCCGATGGTGATCGGCACCATGAAGGCGATCCGCGACATCGGCCTGTCCTGCCCGGAAGACATTTCGGTCGCCTGCTTCGACGACTTTCCATGGTCCGACGTGTTCCAGCCGCAGTTGACCACGGTGGCCCAGCCGGTGCAGGCGATCGGAGAACAGGCGGCCAATCTGCTTCTCGACCGTCTCGCCGGCAACAGGGACGCGCCGCCGCGCAAGCTTTTGCTCAAGGGTAGGCTGATGATCCGCAATTCATGCCGCCCGCTCGGGGCGATGGCGCAGAGCGTAAGCGCGTAGTCTTTCGCCAGCGTATATTCGTACCAGGAGTTGTCAGGCCGCCTGCGACAGGGATTTGTGCGCCTCGGCCAGGATCTCGAACGATCGCACCCGCGCCGCATGATCAAAAATCTGCGCGGTGACCATCAGTTCGTCGGCGCCGGTGCGGCGCACGAAGGCATCGATGCCTTGCCGCACCGTTTCCGGGGAGCCTACGACGGCGCAGGACAATGCCTGGCCGAGCATTGTCTTTGCCATGGGATCGAGATCGCGGTCATAGTTCTCGACAGGTGGCGGCAGCCGGCCGGCCCGACCGGTGCGCAGATTGACGAAAGCCTGTTGCAGCGAGGTGAACAACAAACGGGCCTCCGCATCGGTGGGCGCGGCGAAGACATTGAGGCCAAGCATGACATGCGGCTTGTCGAGCTGCTCGGACGGCTGGAAGCGCGAGCGGTAGACATCCAGCGCGTGATCCAGCTCCGCCGGCGCGAAATGCGAAGCGAAGGCGTAGGGCAGGCCGAGCATGGCGGCGAGCTGCGCGCCGTAGAGGCTGGAGCCAAGGATCCAGACCGGCACGTCCTGGCCTTCGCCGGGCACGGCTCGGATGCGCTGGCCCTCCTCGGCCGGCTGGAAATAGCCCATCAGCTCGACGACATCCTGAGGGAAATTGTCGACCCCGGCCTCGAGATTGCGGCGCAAGGCACGGGCGGTGCCCATGTCGGTGCCGGGCGCCCGGCCGATGCCGAGATCGATGCGGCCCGGATGCAAGGCGGCCAGCGTGCCGAACTGC
Organism: Mesorhizobium sp. M0140; assembly: GCF_040322475.1. Taxonomy (NCBI): domain Bacteria; kingdom Pseudomonadati; phylum Pseudomonadota; class Alphaproteobacteria; order Hyphomicrobiales; family Phyllobacteriaceae; genus Mesorhizobium; species Mesorhizobium sp. M0140. Next base: position 25,530 of record NZ_JAMYTM010000030.1, read on the forward strand.
TCGGCAATCACCAGCGGCGAATGGTTGGGCAGCATGATACCGCCGGCGCCGACGCGAATGGTCTTGGTGCCGCCGGCGACATGGGCAATGACGACGGCTGTGGCCGCGCTGGCGATACCCGGCATGTTGTGATGCTCGGCCAGCCAGAAACGCTTGTAGCCCAGGCGCTCGGCATGGCGGGCAAGATCGAGCGAGTTGGCCAGCGACTGCGAGGCATCGCTGCCTTCGACGATCGGCGACAGGTCGAGAACGGAAAGAGCGGTCATGGGTGGGATCCTGTGTCAGGACCGCATGTAGGAAGCATCCGGCGGCGCCGCAAATTCAAAAATATTGATCAGCCTTTGACAGCTTCGGGGTCGGCGATGTCGTCCTCCTCGACGACAACCGCGTGCTGCGCGGAGAGAAAATTGCCGACATGGCTGAGCCCGTCGAAATGATCGCAGAATACCTTGATGACGACCAGCAGCGGCACCGCCATCAGGGCGCCGACGAAGCCCCACAGCCATGACCAGAAGGCGATGGCGATCAAGATCGCCACGGCGTTGATCTCCAGGCGCCGGCCGACCACCATCGGCGTCACGAACTGGCCTTCGACGATGTCGCACAAGATCACGAAGGCCGGCGCCAGAAGCGCGTAGAAGATGGTATCGAAGCTGATCAACGCCATGACCGTGACAAGCGCAATGGTGATCAGCGCTCCGACATAGGGCAAGAAGTTGAGCAACGCCGCGGCGGCTCCCCAGACCAGCGGATTGGGCATGCCAAGCGCCCACAGACCGAGAGCGATGACTGTGCCAAGGCCGGCATTGATGATGGTGACGGTGAGCAGATAGTGCGAGATTTCGCGCTCGACGTCATAGACGACGCGCAGCGCCCGTTTCTTTTCGCTGAGGCGGGCGAAGGACTGGATGATCTTTTCATAAAACATCGTGCCGGAGGCGAGCAGGAACAGCGACAGCACGAAGATGATGGTCAGGCCTGTTCCCGCCGACAGGATGTTGCTGGCGGCCGCCGACAGGATGCCGGACTGCGCCACCGCCACCCTCTGAATGCCCGGCTCCTGCGAAGTCTGGGTCAGCTGTTCGATCTGATGCGAAATCTGCATGATCTTCTCGAGCGGGCGGCGCAATTGTGCCAGCCGTTCGGCAAGTTGCTGGCCTATCGAAGAGGTGTTGTTGATGAGGTCGATGATCGGTCCGCTGAGCAGGTAGCCTACGCTGGCAAAGATGCAGATCGACACCAGCACCAGAAGGGTCGCCGAAATCACTTCGGAGATGCCGTGCCTGCGCAGGAGCCTAACGATCGGCGTCAGCGTCAGCGCCAGCAGGAAAGCCAGAATGACCGGCATGAAGAAAGCGCGAGCGAAGTAGAGTGCATAGATGGCCATGAACAGGAAAATGCCGACGAGCAGCGAACGCATCAGATGCGTGTCGGCGCGGGCCGCAACGCGCGAATCCGATTCGTCGGCGACGGCGTGAGCCAAGGCAGCGGGTTCGGTTTTCATGCTCACCCTCGAGCCGGCGCCCTCGGCGATCGGCTATTGCCTGCATGAACGCAGAGTTATGGGCGCAGGTTCCATGAGCCGGCTTCCGGAATGAGGCCGCTCGCACCGGACTCCGGGTCAGGCGACCGGCGCTGCCGGTGCCGGCTCAGCCTTGGCTGTTTCCTTGCGTACGATTGGCGCCACCCTGGTGCCGTAGAGTTCGATCGCCTTCATGATCTTGGCATGCGGCATGGTGCCGATCGCCATCTGCAGCAGGAAGCGGTCGTTTTTGAAGATCTTGTGCTGGGCGACGATCTTCTCAGCCACTTGCTCGGGGCCGCCGACGAACAAGGCCCCGTTCGGGCCGCGCGACTGGTCGAAATGCGCTTGGGATGTCGGACCCCAGCCGCGCTCGCGGCCGATGCGGTTCATCACCTCCGCCTGCGGGCCGTAAAAATCGTCGGCCGCCTGCTCGGTCGTCTCGGCGATGAAGCCGTGCACGTTGATGCTGGTGGCGAGGCCCGCCAGATCACTACCGGCGCGCTTGGCGGCTTCGCGGTAGAGATCGAACAGCGGCGCGAAACGCGCCGGCTCGCCGCCAATAATGGCGAGCGCCAGCGGCAGGCCGAGCGCGCCAGCGCGGGCGGCAGACTGCGGCGTGCCGCCAATGGCGATCCAGACCGGCAGCCTGTCCTGGAAGGGCCGGGGATAAACGCCGCGATCGTTGATCGGCGCGCGCAGATTGCCGGACCAGGTGACCTTCACGCTGTCGCGGATGGCAAGCAGCAGATCGAGCTTTTCGGCGAACAGCTCATCATAGTCCTCGAGGTTGTAACCGAACAGCGGGAAGGATTCGATGAACGAGCCGCGTCCGGCCATGATCTCGGCGCGGCCTCCCGACAGAAGGTCGAGCGTGGCTAACTGCTGGAACACGCGCACCGGGTCATCGGAAGACAGAACGGTGACCGCGCTGGTCAGCTTGATGCGCTTCGAACGCTCGGCCGCCGCGGCCAAGGCCACGACCGGTGCGGAGGCGGCATAGTCGGGCCGGTGATGCTCGCCGAGGCCGAAGACGTCGAGGCCGACCTGGTCGGCCAGTTCGACCTCCTCGATCAGGTTGCGCAGCCGCTCATGCGGGCCGATTGCGCCGGGGCCCGGCTGCGGGCTGACGTCGGCGAAGGTGTAGAGACCGAGTTCCATCTAATGTCATCCTGATGTTGGAATTTGCCGCTAGACGTAGCCATCCGCCAACCTCGCTGCCAGAGGGGCGACGGTGAACAGTGCATGTCGTTTTCGACTCTATCTCTTCGTCGCAATTCCCAAGGGAAAGCGCTGCGCGCTTTTCCCTGGAAAACCGCTTCACATTTCTCCTGGAATTGCTCCAAAGGCGTCTCCCGGCTGCAACAGCCGACAATTTCATGGCTGCCATGCCGTTTTGGCGCTTGAACTCTCGGTTTTCGCGCGTATGTAAGCGTCGCGAATTGACTTCAGGGAAGTGGACTTGGCTATCTACAGGGAAAAAGACGTTTTCGAGCGGCGCAACGCCGCAAACGAGGCAAAGAAGGCGCTCCTCGAGCGCTTCAAGGCAAAGCCGGCGGCGGATGATCCCGCAGTGCTGGCGCGGCAGGCTGAACGCAAGGCTATCCTTGCGGCTCGCGAAATCCGCGAGGCCGAGAAGGCCCGGCTGAAGCAGGAGAAGCTGGCACGCGAAGCGGTCGAGAAGGCCGAGCGCGAGGCAGCAGCCGAAGCGGCACGTATCGCCGCCGAGGAAGCTGCACAGGCTGAGGCCAAGATTCGGGAATCCGAAGAGAACGAGCGCATCGCCCGTTTTCTGGCCGATGAAGCCGAGCGCAAGGCCAAGCGTGACGCGCGTTATGCGGCACGCAAGCAGCGCACCGGCAGGACGCCGCCGGGCTTCTCGGCCCGCTAGCCTCCAGGCTACGAAGCAATCGGCTTCGAGAATCAGGGTCGCCTCGCAGCGGCCCTGATTGTGTTTGTCCCATGCATGTCGCCCATAAGTGGTCCCGGTTTTGGGAGGACGACATGCATAAAACAAGAGCGCTATCGGTCAGGCGGCGAACTTCAATCCCATGATGCCGCAGACAATGAGCGCAATGCAGGCCAGCCTGATCGCGGTGGCTGGTTCGCCGAGCAGCCAGATGCCGAGCAGTGCCGTACCGACGGTGCCGATGCCGGTCCACACCGCATAGGCGGTGCCGACGGGCAGCGCCTTCAGCGCCAGGCCGAGCAGAGTGAGGCTGACGACCATCGAGGCAACGGTCAGCACGGTCGGCACCAGCTTCGAGAAGCCATCGGTGTATTTGAGGCCGATTGCCCAGCCGATCTCGAACAGGCCGGCGAAAAAGAGAAGAACCCACGACATCGACAACGCTCCATCAGAGCATCGGGCCGAAAAGCGATTTTCGGCGTCCGACGATCAGTCAAACAATGGCGGGTCGTCCCGTCCGGATTTTGGGGAAGCGCGAGGTCGTCCCCGCCACGCCAATATAGGAATTTCGAGCGCTCGATCAACAACGACCGGCAACAGCGCTGCCGGTCGCAATCCCATTTCGAAGCAAATCGGCCGGACTTACTTGTCCTTGAGCTTCATCGCCTTCACCGGCGGCGCCTTCAGGGCCGGAGCCGGGGCGGGCTTCTTGGCGTCCTTCTTCGGCTTGCGGGCTTCCTTGCCTGCCTTCATCGCACCTTTAGCCATGATTCGTTCCTCCTGATGTGGGAAGCGAAGTGAAACAAGAGAACCGCCGGACTGCAAGGGGTTAGCGACTGCTGCCGCCGTCAGCGGCTCGCTTTCAACCGGTTTCTAATTTGCTCGTAAACCATGGCGGTCCATGCCATGGTTGTCTTCGCACTGCAGCATCAACCCGTGCCTCCGCCCGGTGATCGTCAGGCAGGCCGTCAGGACGACAATGCGAATTCACATCGGCTGCGAGATGAGCTTCGACTTTCCGCAGGAAACGCCGCTCATCGCAATGCTGAATGTCCACTATTCGCGTGCCTCCGATCTCGAGCGGCCGGATTTCCTGATCTCCAACCCGCCGGTGCCGATCGAAAGCTATCGCGACAGTTTCGGCAACTGGTGCAACCGGTTCGTTGCGCCGCCCGGGCGTTTCACCTTCGGCACCGACGCGGTGATCCGCGATCCCGGCACTTTCGAGATGGGCGACCTGATGGCCTGGCAGCACGAGGTGCGCGATCTGCCGGCGGACACGCTGCTGTTTCTGCTGCCCAGCCGTTTTTGCGAAAGCGACCTTCTGGCTGATGAAGCGTGGCGGCTGTTCGGCAACACGCCGCTGGGCATTCCGCGCGTGCAGGCGGTCTGCGACTTCGTCCACAATCACATCGTCTTCAACTACGGCAATGCTCGGCCGACACGCACCGCCGCGGAAGCCTATCGCGAACAGAGCGGCGTGTGCCGCGACTATGCGCATCTCGCGGTCACCTTCTGCCGGGCACTCAACATCCCGACGCGCTATTGCACCGGCTACATCAGCGACATCGGTATGCCGAAACCATGGGCGAGCATGGATTTCTGCGCCTGGATGGAAGTCTATCTCGGCGGCCGCTGGCATGTCTTCGACCCGCGCAACAATGCACCGCGCATCGGCCGCATCCTGATCGCCTCCGGCCGCGACGCCGCCGACGTTCCGTTGACCCATATATTCGGGCCGGGAACGCTTGCCGGCTTCAAGGTGTGGACCAGCGAGATCATCGAGTAGTCGTTCTGCCTACCAGTCTCTAACGACAAACCTCTTTAACGACCGCCGTTTTTGAACGAGCCAGCGGTTCACACGTTGTGGTGGCTGTGGAGCTTCTTCCATCTGACCATTAGACTGGGTGTGCATCGAATGGGGACAGCACCATGGCCGGGCACGGCGGCTCAAAAAAGGTGATCTACGCGGCGCTCGCCGGCAATTTCGCCATCGCGCTGACCAAGTTCGCCGCCGCCGCCTTTACCGGCAGTTCGGCGATGCTGTCGGAGGGCGTGCATTCGCTGGTCGATACCGGCAATGGCGGCCTGCTGCTCTACGGCATGCACCGTGCCGCCCGCCCGGCCGACCGGACGCATCCTCTCGGTCACGGCCGGGAACTCTACTTCTGGAGCTTCATCGTCGCGCTCCTCGTCTTCGCGCTGGGCGCCGGCGTGTCGTTCTACGAAGGCGTGATCCATATGATGGCGCCGGAGCCGGTCGCCAACGCCGAGGTGACCTACATCGTGCTCGGCCTTTCCTTCCTGTTCGAAGGCAGTTCGTGGTGGGTGGCGCTGAAAGAGTTCCGCCAGCAGAAGGGCAAGCAGGGCTGGCTGCGGGCGGTGCAGTCGAGCAAGGACCCGAGCGTCTACACCGTGCTGTTCGAGGACAGCGCAGCACTTCTCGGCCTGATCGTCGCGTTCGCCGGCATCCTGGCGGCGGAAGTTCTGGAGATGCCGGAACTCGACGGCGCCGCCTCCATCGGCATTGGGCTGATCCTGGGCGCGACGGCAATCTTCCTGGCCCGCGAAAGCAAGGGCCTGCTGATCGGCGAGCCGGCCTCGCTCGAGGTCCAGAGACAGGTGCTGACGATCGCCCAGCAGGATCCGGCGGTGCAGCGGGCGAACGGCGTGCTGACCGTCCATATGGGGCCGGCAGAGATCGTCGCCGGGCTCAGCATCGAGTTCGAGGACCATTTGACGGCGCCCGAGATCGAAGCTTGCGTCGAGCGCCTGGAGGCGCAGCTGAAGAAGGAGATGCCGGAGATCACGCGGCTGTTCGTCAAGCCGCAGACGTCAGGCACCTGGGAGCAGCGGCGCAGGCTGATCGAGAACGCATCCGATCCGACCCTGGACTAGCGGCGCGCCATTGCCTCACGGCCTTGCCCCGCTAGATTGAAGGGACTTTGGAGGAACGAAGATGAGAATAGACGGCGGCTGTCATTGTGGCGCCATCACCTACGAGGCGGAGGTCGACCCGGAGAACACCGGAATCTGCCACTGCACCGATTGCCAACAACTGACCGGAACGGCTTTTCGCGTGACCGTGGGCGCGCCGGAAGGCCACTACCGGATCACCAAGGGTGCGCCAAAGGTCTATATCAAGACAGGATCGAGCGGCGACAAGCGCGCGCAGGGCTTTTGCGGCGAGTGCGGCTCGCATCTCTACGCGACATCGGTTGGCGACGGGCCGAAGGTTTATGGCATCCGGGTCGGCACGGCGCGGCAACGTGAACAGCTGGTCCCGAGACGGCAAAGCTGGCACCGCTCGGCGCTGCCCTGGTTGCCGGAATTCCCGGGTATGACGACCAAGGAAGAGCAGTAGGGCGGATCCGGCGCTGCTGCTCAGTTGTCGCCTTCGACGACCCTCAGCCTGAGCTGCCCGGTTTTCGAATCGGCAACGCGCGCGCCAGTATCGACTTTCGCGGCGGGAGCCCGTGACGCTGCGTCCGCGGCGGCATCGCCGTCGGGCTGCGCGCCGAACTCCAGCGCTTCGATCTTCTGGCCGCGCTTGGTGACCTTCGACGTCGAAACCAGGATGTCGTCGATGTCCTTGGCCGACTGGCCGAAATGGACCTGCAGCTTGCGCACCCGCTCATCGACACGCGCGACATCCTCCATCAGCCGAATGACCTCGCCCTGGATCAGATGCGCCTGTTCGCGCATGCGGGCATCCTTGAGGATCGCCTGGATGACCTGGATCGACAGCATCAGCAGCGACGGCGAGACGATGACGATTCGGGCACGGTGCGCCTTGTGGACGATCGCCTCGAAATTCTCGTGGATCTCGGCGAACACCGATTCCGACGGCACGAACATGAAGGCCGTGTCCTGCGTCTCGCCCTGGATCAGGTATTTTTCCGAGATATCGCGGACATGGATCTCGATGTCGCGGCGGAAGGCCTGCGAGGCGGCCTTCTGCAGGTCGGCGCCGTCGGCGGCGCGGATGGCATTCCAGGCCTCGAGCGGAAACTTGGCGTCGATGGCCAGCGACGGCGCGCCGTTCGGCATCTTCACCAGGCAGTCGGGACGGCTGCCGTTCGACAGCGTCGCCTGGAATTCATAGGCGCCATGCGGCAGGCCGTCGGCAACGATCGCCTCCATGCGCGACTGGCCGAAAGCACCGCGCGTCTGCTTGTTGGAGAGGATCGCCTGCAGCTGCACGACCTGGCCGGCGAGCGACTGGATGTTGCCCTGCGCGACATCGATGATAGCCAGCCGCTCCTGCAACTTGGCCAGGCTCTCATGCGTGGATTTGGTCTGCTCGGTCATGGTCTGGCCGAGCCGGCCGGTCATCGCGTCCAGGCGCTGGCCGATCGATTGCGTCAGCTCCGCCTGCCGTGCGCCGAACACTTCCGCAATGGCGCCCATGCGACCCTGCATTTCGGCCTGGCTTTGCAGAATTCCGGCCATCCGCGCCTCGGCATCGCGGGCATGATCGGCGGCTTCCGCAGCCGCCACGGCGCGCGCCTTCGCCGACCGCCACAGCGCAATGACCAGCGCCACGAACAGGGCCAGAAACAGCAAAGCGCCGAAGGCCAGCGCATGGCCGAGCGTGATGGTTGTGGCGCCAAGCCGGGCGACAGGCTCCGAAAGGATGGTGCTCAAATCATTCATGTGGACAGCATAGACGATTCGCCGCGATAGCACAGATCAAAACGTGAACGAGCCTCATGCCAACCGGTTGACGCTTTTCGCTGGAGGTCTTACGTGGAACGCCATGCCGATCAAGCCGCTCATCATCCTTCCCGACCCCATCCTGCGCCAGGTTTCCCAACCGGTGGAGCGTGTCGACGCGCCCCTGCGCAGATTAGCCGACGACATGCTGGCGACCATGTATGACGCACCTGGCATCGGTTTGGCGGCAATCCAGATCGGCGAGCCGCTGCGATTGCTGGTGATCGATCTCGCCAAGGAAGACGAGACGCCAGCGCCGCATGTCTTCATCAATCCGGAAATCCTGGAGAGCGCCGATGCGCGCTCCGTCTACGAGGAAGGCTGCCTGTCGATCCCGGATTATTACGCCGAGGTCGAACGCCCGGCCGCCGTACGGGTCAAGTATCTCGACCGCGACGGCAAGCTGCAGGAGATGGAGGCCGAGGGCTTGATGGCCACCTGCCTGCAGCATGAGATCGACCACCTCAATGGCGTCCTGTTCATCGACCACATCTCGAAGCTGAAGCGCGACATGGTGGTGAAGAAATTCAAGAAGCTCGCCAAGGACAAAGCGCCGGGCAAGCTGGTGGGATAGGGCATGCTCTGTCGGAGCACGGCCCCTCCGATCAGCCTCGGCGGTTCAGCTTCACGAACCTTCGATTGAAAATACCGACTTGCTGTGATATCAGTGATATCACGTAGGAGGTGTCTATGGGTGACATGCTGATCCGTGGGATCAATCCGGAATTGAAACGGCGTCTCGAGGAAAGTGCGCGGCTGAACAGGCGCAGCCTTTCGGAGGAAGCGGTCGTCTTGATACAGAAGGGTTTTGCAACACAATTTGCTGGCGCCGAAAAAGTCGGCGATCGCCTCTATTCGCTCGTCGGCGATGATCGTTTCACAAGCGACGAGATTCAGGAAATAGCGAGGTCGCGAAGTGAGGCCGATCGTGGGCCGCCTGATTTCCGTTGACCGAAATGATTATACTGGACACCAACGTCATATCGGACGTGCTATCGCGGCAACGGAGCAAAAACGTTCTCAACTGGTTGAATGGCCAAGAGCCTGCGACCCTTTTCCTCTCCACCATTGTTTTTGCAGAGCTCTATTTCGGAGCCTACCTCGTTCAGGAGGCCATCCGGCGGGATGGTCTTCTCCAAAGCATTTCGAGGATCCGGGGCGAATTTTCGGGTCGGATCCTGGTTTTTGGGGATCTGCCCGCAGAACACTATGGCCGCATTGCCGCGGCAAGACGACTCGCTGGCAGACCTGTCGAAACCAAGGACGCGATGATAGCTGCGATCTGCCAGGTGCACGACGCCACGCTTGCCACCCGCAACGTTCGAGACTTCGACGGACTTGACCTGAAGCTGGTAAACCCGTTTGAAGCCTGAGCTGACTTCCCGGCGCAGGTAGAGAGAAGGTCTCGGAAGAAAAATGCCCCTTCGCGTCATCTTCATGGGCACGCCGGAGTTTTCGGTGCCGACTTTGCGCGCGATCGCCGAGGCTGGCCATGAGATATCAGTCGTCTATACCCAGCCGCCGCGCGCTGCCGGACGGCGCGGGCTGGAGCTGACACCGTCGCCGGTGCAGCGCGAGGCGGAGCGACTGGGCATCGAGGTGCGAGCGCCGGTTTCGCTCAAAGGCGAGGCCGAGCAGACCGCCTTCCGTGCCTTGCGGGCCGACGTCGCTGTGGTCGTCGCCTATGGCTTGCTGCTGCCGAAGGCGGTTTTGGAGGCGACCCGGCTCGGCTGCATCAACGGCCATGCCTCGCTTCTGCCGCGCTGGCGCGGTGCCGCGCCTATCCAGCGCGCCATCATGGCCGGCGACCTGGAAAGCGGCATGATGGTGATGCGCATGGAAGAGGGGCTGGACACCGGCCCGGTCGGGCTGATTGAAAAATGCGCCATCGAACCCGATATGACAGCCGGCGATTTGCATGATCGGTTGATGAGCGTCGGTGCTGCCTTGATGGTGGAAGCGCTGGCGCGGTTGGAAGGGAACACCCTGACATTCACCACACAAGCTGTGGAGGGGGTGACCTACGCCAAGAAAATCGATAAATCCGAGACTCGCGTGGACTGGACTCGCTCAGCAAGTGAGGTCCACAATCATATTCGCGGCCTGTCGCCCTTTCCCGGCGCTTGGTCGGAGATAGGAATTGGCGGCCGCCGGGAGCGGCTGAAACTGCTTCGCTCGACGCTGTCGCAAGGCCTGTCGCCTTCGGAAGATTTGGGCGAGTCGGGAGGAATTCTCGATGATCGGCTGACGGTCGCCTGCGGGGCAGGCGCGATCAGGCTGGTCGAAGTTCAACGGGCGGGCGGAAAGCCCGCTGCCGCGTCGGAATTCCTGCGCGGGGCCAAGATCGAAAAAGGACTGAAATTCTCATGAGCATGATGTCGATACGCGCGGCAACGCCGCGGGATCGCGAGGCCATCCGCCTCGTCGAGGAACACGCTTTCGGCCAGCAGGCGGAGGCCGGTCTGGTCGACGCGCTGGTGACCGGCGGCGACGCGGTTGCCGAATTGGTGGCGGAAGAAGACGGCCAGGTGGTCGGCCATATCCTGTTTTCGCGGCTGTTCGTCCAGAATGGCGGCAAGACCTTCGCCGCCGTGGCGCTCGCGCCGCTGGCGGTGGAGCCCTCGTTCCATGGCAGCGGCATCGGCGGCGCGCTGATCCGCGAGGCGCATATCCGCCTCAAGGATGCCGGCGAAACGCTGGCCGTGGTGCTCGGCGATCCCACCTATTACAGCCGCTTCGGCTACAGCCACAAGCGTGCCGAGAACTTCGCGAGCGAATACCAGGGCGAAGCGCTGCAGGCGCTGGCTTGGGGCGATGCGCCTGACGCCGGCAGGCTGGTATACGCCTCCGCCTTCACCGCTCTCGCCGCCTAGGCGAGAGCGTATAGCCGCCCGGCATGCCGCGTTTTCGCCTCGACATCGAATATGATGGCAGCCTGTTTGCCGGCTGGCAGCACCAGGCGGATCAGCCTTCGGTGCAACAGGCGATCGAGCGGGCGATTGAAAAATTCTGCGGCGAAGCGATCAGGCTGCGCGCCGCCGGACGCACCGATGCCGGCGTGCATGCGACAGCGCAGGTGGCGCATGTCGATCTCGTCAAGGGGTGGCCGGGCGACAAGGTGCGCGATGCCGTCAATGCCCATCTGCAGGCGGCCGGAGCGCGCATCGCCATCTTGAAAGCGACGGTCGTTTCCGACAGCTTCGACGCCCGCTTCTCGGCCATCGGCCGCCACTATCTCTACCGCATCCTAAACCGCCGTGCCCCGGCCGCGCTCGACAAGGGCAAGGTGTGGTGGGTGCCGAAGCGGCTCGACGCCGGCGCCATGCACGAAGCGGCGAAAGTCCTGCTCGGACGACATGACTTCACCACCTTCCGCTCGACCCAGTGCCAGGCCAACAGCCCGATCAGGACGCTGGAACGGCTCGATGTGAGCCGACAGGGCGACATAGTCGAGGTCAGGGCTTCGGCGCGCTCGTTCCTGCACAATCAGGTGCGTTCGATGGTCGGCTCACTGAAGCGCGTCGGCGACGGCGGCTGGAGCGCGGCCGACCTGAAAACGGCGCTTGAGGCGCATGACCGCGCCGCCTGCGGCCAGGTGGCGCCGCCCGACGGGCTGTTTCTCACCGGTGTCGATTATCCAGTCGAGACGAGCCCGGACAGGCTCTGAACTCCGACATCGTCCGGCACGGTGATGCCGAGCAGCGTCTGCAGGCCGAACAGCACCAGCAGCGAGGCGATGAACATGCCGACGAAAACGGCGGTGCCGACCGATGCGCCCCTGCCGATCGTGGCGTTGGTCATGCGCCAGGTCAGCACCATCGACAGGGCAAACAGGAACAGCGACACAAGGCTCGAAACCTGGCTTGCGGACGACAGGAAAAGCCGGATCAGCGCCGAGGGCAGCATCAGCCAGGCGGTGATGGCCGAAGCCCAGTTGCTGGCGACGACGTAGTGGACGAAGCGGCCGCCTATGCCGGCGCGCGGCGCGATCAAAGCGAGCGCAACCAGCGGCAGCACCCAGGAGCCGATGTCGACCGTCGCCAGGCGCACCAGCATGCTGAAGCGCCCTGCGAAGGCGTCGGGATCGCCGATTTCGTTGGCGATACCGACCCAGCCGACGATCAGCGCCGGTGCTGCAACGACAATGGCGAAGAAGGAATTCCAGAAGCCGTCGGCCGACAGGTCGAGCAGGCGCAGGCCGTCGGCCTTGCCGAGCATCAATCGCCAGGCGCCCGTCAGCGAAGCTTGGGTTTCGTCCGCCGAAAGCATGCTGTTCAGCCCTGTCCGAACCAGTCTTCTATGAAGCGCTGGTAGATTTGCGTCAGCGTCTCGAGGTCGGCAATGGCGACGCGCTCGTCGACCATATGCATGGTCTTGCCGACCAGCCCGAACTCGACCACCGGACAATAGTCCTTGATGAAACGCGCGTCGGACGTTCCACCGGAGGTCGACAGCGTCGGCTCCTTGCCGACCGCCGACCTGATCGAACCGCGCAGCGTTTCGATCAGCCTGTCGTCACGGGTCAGGAAGACATGGCTCGGCCGGTCGCGCCAGACGAGCTCGTAGTCGACCGGCGTCTTCTTGCCCTGCCGGTACTTCTTGCGCCTGGCTGCCTGGTCGAGCCGGTTGTGGATTTCGGCCTGCAAGGTCTCGTCCGTCCAGGTGTCGTTGAAGCGGATGTTGAAGGTCGCGGTCGCTTTGGCCGGGATGACATTGGTGGCCGGGTTGCCGACATCGATGGAGGTGATCTCCAGATTGGTCGGCTGGAAATCCCTGGTTCCCTTGTCGAAAACCGGATGCAGCAAGGCATCGACCAGGCTCATCAGCCCGCGCACCGGATTGTCGGCAAGCAGGGGATAGGCGACATGGCCCTGGCGGCCATTGACGGTGACGGCGCCGGACATCGAGCCGCGGCGGCCGATCTTGATCATGTCGCCGAGAGCGTCCGGATTGGTCGGCTCGCCGACGACAGAGGCATCCCATTTCTCGCCCCGCGAAGCCGCCCATTCGAGCAGCTTCACCGTGCCGTTGATCGCGGGGCCTTCCTCGTCGCCGGTGATCAGCAGCGAGACCGACCCTTTCGGACCGCCATTGGCCTCGACATGGCGCGCCACGGCGGCGATGAAACAGGCAATGCCGCCCTTCATGTCGACGGCGCCGCGGCCATACATCTCGCCATTGGCGATCTCGGCGGCGAAAGGCGGATGCGTCCAGGCGGCTTCGTCGCCGACAGGCACCACGTCGGTGTGGCCGGCGAACATCAGATGAGGGCCGTTGCCGGAACGCCTTGCATAGAGGTTTTCGATATCGGGCGTGCCGTCTTCGGAAAACACCGGCCGATCGACCAGGAAACCGAGCGGTTTGAGCATCGTCTCCAGCGCGGTCAGCGCACCGCCCTCAGCGGGCGTCACCGAAGCGCAACGGATAAGGGCGGCGAGGTTTTCGGCGGGATCGGTCGGCAGCGTCATGGCAAAAGCGATAGTCGAAAGCGCAGGGCCTGTCACGGCCAGACATAGGGGCCAGCCTCATGGCTGGCGATACCGCCGATATTATGGTTTTCATGTCGTATAGTTGCGACCCGGCGCGGGCGACAGGATGGCAGACAAGGACAAACGGATCGTCATGGCCGGTGCCGGCAGCATCGGCTGCTATGCCGGCGGCTGCCTGGCGCTGGCCAACCGAGAGGTCATTCTGCTGGCTCGGCCTCGCATCGAGGCAGCGTTGCGGCAGGGTGGATTGCGGGTCAGCGACCTCCAGGGCCCCGATCGCTCGATCAAGCCCGAGGCGCTTGTCGTCACCGCCGATCCGGCCGTCGCCCTGCCGCCGGCGGACGTGATCCTGGTCACGGTCAAGAGCGGCGCCACCCAGGATATGGCGGACCTCATCAAGGCCCATGCCCGCCCCGATGCCGTGGTGATCAGCCTGCAGAACGGTGTCGGCAATGCCGACAGGCTGCGCGCTGAACTTGCCGGACGTACGGTGCTGGCCGGCATGGTGCCGTTCAATGTGGTGCAGTCGCCGGACAGCGAACTGCCGCTGCGCGTTCACCGCGCCAGCGACGGCACGGTAATGGTCGAGGATGGCGACGCCGGCTTGGCCGACCTGCTTGGAGTCGAAGGGTTTGCGGTCGAAACCCGTGGCGACATGAAGGCTGTGCTGTGGGGCAAGCTGCTGATGAATTTGAACAACGCACTGGTGGCGCTTTCCGGCCTGCCGCTGACGGCCGAACTGGCCGATCGGCGCTGGCGGCTGATCCTGGCCAGCCAGATCGACGAGGCGCTCACGGCGATGAAAGCGACCGGCATCGAGCCGGCGCGGATCGCCGGCCTGCGGCCGGCGCTGCTGCCGAAGGTGCTCAGGCTGCCTGACTGGCTGTTCAAGCTTCTGGCGCGGCGCATGCTGGCGATCGACGCGCAGGCGCGCTCGTCGATGTGGGACGATCTTCAGCGCGGCCGGCCGACGGAGATCGACGACTTGCAAGGCGCCATCTTGCAGCTGGCGGGGAAGGTCGGCACGCCCGTGCCGACGGTTCAGCGGATCACCGCCTTGGTGCGCGCGGCGGAAGCGGAGCGGCTTGGCTCGCCGGGCCTGCCGCCGGAGCAGGTTGTTGCACCGGCCGGCCGTCGATCAACGTGATCTTCTGCCAGATTTTCCGCGACAGGTTTGACGCCAGGTTCTCGATGTCGTTGACGCCGTCGATGACCACGTCGTCATTGACCGACTGTGCGAACAATGCGGCGATCTTGCCCGTGATCGACAGCATTTCGGAGCAATAATCGAGGTAACGGGCCAGGTCGGCGGCATTGGTGATGCGGGCGGGCGAATGCGACGTCGGCTTGAAATCGGCCGACAGCGCCGCCGGATCCTTGGTCAGCTGATGCATGTCGATGACGTGGATCAGCGAGCGCAGGCCATGCAGCTGGCGAAAGACCTGCTTGCGCTTGATGCGCTCCTCGGAGCGGATCAAGGCGAGAAATCCGACAATGGCGAGGATGAACATGTTGAGCGAAGCTTCGATGCCTTGCACCGACTGGACGGCATCACCGGGTTTGGAAATGCGGTCGAATGGCAGGACGGTGCCGACGAAGATGAACATCAATGCGCCGGCAACGACAGCGGCGACGATGAGGCCGCGCAGCCACCAGATCGGCGCTTCCAGGGCCTTGGCGCCCTGTGCCAGATCGCGCGACAGCGAGACCAGTTCGGCGGCAACGCCGCGCAGGCCGGCCTTGGGGAAACGCTCCGCAACACGCGTCTCCAGCCGTTCCGCGGTCTCGATGATCAGCTTCGGATCAAGCGTGCGGTAGCGCATGTCCGATCGGCCCTCAGGATTGTTCCGGCTCGTTGGTGCGCCGGCCATAGCGGTTGGGTCCAGGCTGCCCCGGAAACAGGCACAACACAAGGAAGGCGACGATCGACACTACCGGCACGAACAGGATCAGCGCGGCAATGCCCGGCTTGTCCAAATCGTGCAGCCGCTTCACCGCCAGGGCGATGTTCGACCACAGCGAGGCGATGAAGGCGACGAAGAAGATGAACGACCACATGTTGCTCTCGGCCGAACCTTCCGGCACCAGCGTGAAGCGGTAGAGCGGGAAGGCCTGGATGATGGCGACGAGCAACCCGCCAAGAAAATAGGCCGCGCGACTGACGCGGCCCGAGGTTTTGAAGAAAAGCCAGGTGAGATCTGATCTGTCAGGCAAGCGGGTCCGGTCCATATTGATTGGCGCCCCTGGCGCCTTCGAGAATGCCGCATTCCACCAGAAACCAGATCGGGCCGATGAGCGGCACCAGCATGATCAGGCTCCACCAGCCCGACTTGCCGCGATCATGCCAGCGCTTGGCGTAGACTGCGAGTGCGAAATAGATCGAGGCCAGAGCGATGAGAATGCCGATGATGCCGATCTGGGCGCCACTGGCGGTGGTGATGCGTGTACCGAGAATCGCATCGAGAATAAAGGCAACGATGCCAATGACGATGAAAACGCCAATCGCGGCCCAGAACTTGCCACGGTTTATGCGACCATCAAAACTTGTGAGCAGATCCTTCCAGTCCATGTCACCCCTCCATGTTGAACCAGCGCGACCGATTGTCGCGCCGGCGGAAGGTGCGCTCGCTTTGCGCAAAGATCAATCGCGCAGCAATTCGTTGATCGAGGTCTTGGAGCGGGTCTTGGCGTCGACACGCTTGACGATGACGGCGCAGTAGAGGCTCGGACCTGGCTCGCCGTTAGGAAAGGACTTGCCCGGCATCGTTCCGGCGACGACGACGGAATTCGGCGGCACTTCGCCATAGAAGATCTCGCCGGTGGCGCGGTCGACGATCTTGGTCGACTGGCCGATGAAGACGCCCATGCCGAGCACCGAGCCTTCGCGCACGATGCAACCTTCGACCACTTCCGAACGCGCGCCGATGAAGCAATTGTCCTCGATGATGGTCGGACCGGCCTGCATCGGCTCCAGCACGCCGCCGATGCCGACGCCGCCGGAAAGATGCACGTTCTTGCCGATCTGGGCACAGGAGCCTACCCCGACCCAGGTGTCGATCATGGTGCCGGTATCGACATAGGCGCCGACATTGACGAAGGACGGCATCAGCACGGCGCCCGGCGCGATATAGGCCGAGCGACGCACGATCGACCCCGGCACGGCACGAAAGCCCGACTTTTCGAAATCGACAGCGCCCCAGCCATCGAACTTCGACGGCACCTTGTCCCACCACATCGCTTCGCCGGGACCACCCTTGATGATCTCCATCGGATTGAGCCGGAAGGACAACAGCACGGCCTTCTTCAGCCACTGGTTGACATGCCACTTGCCGTCGGCCTGCCGCTCGGCGACGCGGACGGCGCCGCGGTCGAGCAGGTCGAGCGCCGACTGGATGGCATCGCGCGTTTCGCCGCGCGTCGCAGTCGAAATCGCGTCGCGTTCCTCGAAGGCCTTCTCGATGGTCTTTTCGAGGCTCGCCAGATCGGGCTTCGACATGAATTCGCTCCATTACCAAGCTGTTAAGGGGCTGCGCCTTAACCTGTTTTGAAAGTCGCGCGGACCCCATGCATGCTTCGCATGCTTGCGTCTTTGCATGTAGCAGGTTCTTGTCACAAAACCGCGGGACACTTTTGCGGAACCTGCTTATGTGAAGCCTTGGTGAGGGTCAATCGCGGCTGCGTCATGGGGCGGCGCAAGTTAAGAATTTGGACGGGTAGAGCATATGACACCTATGGAAAAGGCGGGCTGGACGCCACTGCCGCATTCGGACGAGGATCTGGAGCGGTCGAAGAGTGTGCCGGACACGCCGCAGACGCGTGCCGAAACCTACCGGCTCGCCTGGAACGATCCCGACTTCATGACGCGGCGCGAGTTGCGCGCGGTCCGGCTGCAACTCGAACTCCTGAAACCGGAGATGATCCTGGCCGAACGCGGCATCCGTTCGACGGTGATCCTGTTCGGCGGCGCGCGCCTGCCGGAACCCGGCGGCGAGGCCTGGGCGGCCAAGAACGAGACGCAGAAGAAGAACCTCGAGGAAAACAGCAAATACTACGAGGAAGCGCGCAAATTCGCCCGCCTCTGCTCGCAGCAGTCGGCTACCTCCTATTACCGCGAATATGTCGTGGTGACCGGTGGCGGGCCCGGCGTGATGGAAGCGGGAAACCGCGGCGCCGACGATGTCGGCGCGCCGTCGATCGGCCTCAACATCGTCCTGCCGCACGAGCAGGCGCCGAACATCTATGTGACGCCGGAGCTCTGCTTCAACTTCCATTATTTCGCTATCCGCAAGATGCATTTCGTCATGCGCGCCAAGGCGGTCGCGGTGTTTCCGGGCGGCTTCGGCACGATGGACGAATTCTTCGAGACGCTGACCCTGATCCAGACAGGGCGCATGGAGCGCGTGCCGGTGATCCTGTTCGGCAAATCCTTCTGGAAGCGGGCGATCAATCTCGATTTTCTCGCCGAGCAGGGCACGATCAGCCCCGGCGATCAGGACATCATCGACTTCGTCGACACCGCCGACGAAGCCTGGGGGATCATCAGCCGGTTCTACAAGCTGGGGGAGTAGGGCAGTGGGGAATTGAAGAGCTGGTGAATTGAAGAACTGGGGAACTTGATCCGTGGAGACCGTCCTTCATTCTTCAATTCTTCAATTCTTCAATTCCCCTCTTCCTTCCCCCTCCACAATCGCCGTCAGAAACCCCGCCAGATCGTCGGTTACGAAATCGACATCATCCTCGTTGGCCGGGTCGCGCTCCCAGATCTCGGCAAAGGTCGGCTCGAAATTGCGCGGCACGATAAGCACCGTGGTCATGCCGAGCGACTTCGGCACCGACAGGTTACGGGCAAGGTCTTCGAACATCACCGCATTGTGGCCGGTGACGGCGTGCAGTTCGGCGAACTTCTCGTAGGTCTGGCGCGCCGGCTTGGGATTGAGCCCGGCGGCGACGATGTCGAAGATGTCGTCGAAATGGTCGAGGATGCCGAGTTGGCGCGCGGTGCGCTCGGCGTGCCTGCGGTCGCCATTGGTGAAGATGAACTTGCGGCCCGGAAGCTGGCGGATGGCGGTGCCGAGAACGGGATCGGGCACCAGCCATGAATAGTCGATGTCGTGGACCTTCTCGAGGAAATCGTCGGGGTCGATGCCATGACGTGTCATCAGGCCGTTCAGCGTCGTGCCATATTCGCGGTAGAGTTCCTTCTGCAACTTGCGCGCATCGTCGCGCGGCAATGCCAGCAGCTCGCCGACATAGGCGGTCATCTTGACGTCGATCTGCGAGAACAGATTCGAATGATGCGGATAGAGCGTGTTGTCGAGATCGAAGACCCAGTCGGTGACATGGGCGAAGCGGGCGGGGTCAGGGAGCGTGGTCATAGGCTCCTTATGGCATGAAACGCGCATTCCGAAAGCGACTTTATCCACAACTTCTGCTCGTTGAGGTTGCGTAAATCGCCTCACGATTCAAATTTTAGGCATCTGGGAAAGGTGGCCTTCAGGGCTTGCTGGCAGAGAGGCAGTCTTGTGGGAGCAAGCGATGAACAGCATAATTCTGAGATCCGCCGCCGTTGCTTTCGCCTCAGTCGCGGCCTCTCTCCTGCTGACCCTGATCATCGTTCCGGCCATGGGATTTCCGGTCAATCGTACGATCTGGCTGACCTCCACCCTCTGTCCGCTGGTGCTGGCGTGGGCCGCCAGCGCAAGCACTTTCTGGCAAAGCGACAGGCTGAAAAACGCGCATCGCGATCTCGCCCGCGCTCATGCCCAGCTCGCCGCCGCGCATCGCCGACTGGCGGAAAAGGCGAGCCGCGACGACATGACCGGCATGCTCAACCGGGAAAGTTTCTTTGCCGCGCTTGACGGTTCGCGCCGCAAGTCCGATCGCGGCGCGCTGCTGATCATCGACGCCGACCACTTCAAGACCATCAATGACAATTTTGGCCACCTGACCGGCGATGATGCGCTGCTTTTGATCGCCAGCGCGATCCAGCGCGGCGTGCGCAGCGGCGATGTGCTCGGCCGCATCGGCGGCGAAGAGTTCGGCGCCTTCCTGACCGGCGCCACCGAGCAGGAGGCCAAGCGCGTCGCCGAGCGCATTCGCCGCGAAGTCGAGCTGATCCGCTTCCGGCCCGTCGACGAGCGGACCATCCCGCTCACGGTCAGCATCGGCGGCACCGTCTGCGGCGAGGAAGCCAGTGTGTCGGAGCTGATGCGCGCCGCCGACCGACGCCTCTACCAGGCCAAGCACCAGGGCCGAAACCTGACGATCCTCGATACGGATATCTCCGCGGCGGCGTGATCCGATCCGACACAACCAGCTCGTTAAGGAAATTCTAACTCTGTTTGCACTCGGTTGTGCCGTTTAGCCAGGCTTTCACTGCTTTGCGGCCAGACTTGGCACGATACTGGCTTCCACGGTGATGCATGTGTCGTTCCGGGAATTGCCGTTCTGGGAACGCCCATGCGGTACCGAAGCCCAGCCGAGAGACCAGCCATGAGTTTCATCATCAAGAAAATGTCACGCCGCGCGCTCGTGCAGGCGTTGATCGCATTGCCTGCCCTGTCTTTGTTCCGCAAGTTGCCTGATGCCGATGCAGCCGATCCAGAGCCCGACCCGAACGAGATCGTCGAGGTCAATGGCTGGATCCTGAGGCGGAGCGACCTGGCATGATCTTCGACAGCTACGAGGCGTATCGCGCCGCGAACTTCACCCCAAAAGTCTGCATCCTCGGCTCCGGCCCGGCCGGTACCACCATTGCCCGCAAGCTTGGCGCGGCCGGCATTCCGGTGGTGGTGATGGAGGCCGGTCCGCGCGAATTCAGCGACGAGTCGCAGGACTTTTACCGGGGCAGCACGGTCGGCGATTTCTATTTCGATCTCGACATAACCCGGCTGCGGTTCATGGGTGGCAGTTCCAACCACTGGGCAGGCTGGTGCCGCGTGCTCGATAAGCAGGATTTCGAGCCGAAAGCCTGGGTACCCGATACGGGCTGGCCGATCCGCCGCACCGACATCGAACCCTATCTGCCGGAAGTGCGCGACATTCTCGACCTTCCGGCCCTCCGGCCCGATATGCCGATCTCGGACGACATTCGCTGGGTGCAGCTGATCAAGAGCCCGGCCGTGCGCTTCGCCGAGAAGTTCGGCGATGAACTCGACAAAGCCACGAACATCGCGGTGGTGCTCAACACTTGTGCCACCGAACTTGCCGGCGACGGCAAACGCGTGACTGGCGCCAGACTGTGGTCGAACGGGCAGGATGCCGGCTCATTCAGTGCCGACTATTTCATCGTCTGCACCGGTGGGCTGGAGAATTCGCGGCTGCTTCTGTGGTCGAACCAGCGCTCGAACGGCGGCGTCGTGCCGAATGCGACGGCGCTTGGCCGCTACTGGATGGAGCATCCGACCTTCGAGGGCGGCAATGCCATCCTGACCGACTACGACGCGTTCGAGGTCGATGCCGTCAACGAGGCCTTCTTCTCGCCGACACTTGCCGCCACGGAGCGGCTGCAGATCATGAATTTCGGCATCAGATTGATCGAGACACCGTATCCCGGGGTCAAGAGCCTTATCGCCGATCTCGCCTGCACGGCGCCCGACATGGCCGAGTGGATGTCCTCCAAGCTCAGCCAGAGACTGCGCTGCGCCGCCCAGCTCTACGTCGCCTGGGAGCAGGCGCCGCTGGCCTCCAACCAGATCGAGTTGTCGAAGACCGATGTCGACCACGCCGGCGTGCCGCGCATCGAGCTGCACTGGAAGAAATCGGAAATGGAGCGCCGCACCCTGCTCGAAGGGCTCAGATTGTTCGGCAAGACGCTGATCGAGAAGAATCTCGGCCGCGTGCGCATTGCCGATTGGATCAACAACGGCCAGGACTATCCCACCAACGACGAGACGGCAGGCCATCATCATATGGGCGGCACGCGCATGGGCACCGACGTCACCAAAAGTGTTGTCGACGCCAACTGCAAGGTGCACGGCATGGACAATCTCTATGTCGGCGGCTCCTCGGTGTTCTGCACGTCGGGCCAATGCAACCCGACGACGACGATCACCGCGCTGGCCTGCCGGCTGGGCGATCATCTGAGCAAGGTGGTCACCGCCTGACGTCTGCGGCAACGTGCTCGCTATAACGTCGCCGGGTCGAGCGCCGGCTGGTCCTTACGCCGGGCGACGATCGCCGCGAAATCGGCGGTCTGGAAGGCATCGCGCAAGGCGTCGAAGGACGGCAGCACGAAATAGGCGCGCTGGAACTTGTCGATCTCGTAGCCGGTGCGCATCACCGTTTCGAGGTCGAATGGCACGTGGTGGGCGTCGTTGCCTTCGACTGCGAACTGCAGCTCGGTAAACGACGACATCAGGCCGGCGCCAAAGGCCTTTAGCGGCTGGCCGGCCTCCTGCATCAAGCCGTATTCGGCCGTGTACCAGTAGAGCCTGGAAATCATCTCGTCGCCGCCCAGCGCGATGATGTCGCCGGCCTTCTCGCCATACATCTGCATGAAATCGGCGAACACCGGTTGCGACAGCGCCGGCACGTGGCCGAAGAAATCATGGAACATGTCGGGCTCGACAATGTAGTCGAGCTCCTGCCTGGTCCGCAGCCAGTTGGTGACCGGGAAGCGGCGATCGGCGAGATGATCGAAAAACGGGGCCGCGGGAATGAGCCCCGGCACCGCGACGATCTGCCAACCGGTCAGTTTGCGCAGCTTGGCGCTGACCTCGTCGAAATCGGGAATACGGTCGAGCAGGCCGAGTTTTTCGACGCCGTCGAGATAGGAATGGTGGGCGAGCTTGCGCGTCAATTTGGTCTGGCGCTCGCACAGCGTGCGCCACACCGCCTGCTCTTCTTCGCTGTAATCGTAACCCTGCGACACGGTGAAATCGGCACGGCAGACCGAGTAGTCGCCGCGCAATCCTTGCGCCGCGCAGTCGCGGGCGTATTCGGCAACGCTCATCGTCGTCATGGTTTTCTCCTCGCAAATCATGAATGGCAGACGTGCCGAAAGGCTACCCGGATTTGCCGAGGCAAATCGGTTTTGATGATGGCTCGAACGGAATATTCGAGATAACATCCACTCACAAAACCCTCTGTCGGAGTGAAAATGCCTCAGTTCGACGATTTCGAGATCAAGATGCTCGATGTCCTGCAGCGCGACGGGCGCAAGCCGGTTTCCGAACTGGCCCAAGAGATCGGTCTGTCGACGACGCCGTGCGCGCGGCGCTTCGAGGCGCTGCAGGAGGCCGGCATCATCAAGGGATTTGCCGCGGTGATCAGCCGCCGCGCGGTCGGCCTGATGGTCGAGGTGTTCATCCAGGTGCGCCTGGTCAGCCACAGCGACGGCTCGCCCGAAAGCTTCATCGCCGCCGTGCAGCGCATGGACGAGGTGTCCTCGTGCTGGACGATGACCGGCGACCATGACTTTCTGCTGCATGTCATGGTGCCGTCGGTCGACGAGCTCAACGCTTTCGTCATGCACCGGCTGATGCGGCTCGACGGCGTGCGCGACGTCCACACGCAGTTGGTGCTGCAGAACATCAAGGGGCCGGGCCATGTGCCGCTCGGGCATCTCCGGAAGTGAGAATGCCTCCTTTCCTCACCCCTTAAGCAAAAGCTGCACGCAAACTGCTGAAACGGGCCAAGCGCGTGTCCACATCGCCGGCCAGCTTGCGCGGACCAAGCGCCCAGAGGTCCGCCATGAAAATCGTCCTGATCAATCCGCCGCACACCGCCATCGGCAGCCGCGTGCCCGACGATCATTTGCCGCCGCTCGGCCTGCTGGCGATCGGCGGGCCGCTGATCGATGCCGGGCACGAAGTACGGCTCGTCGACGCCGAGTTCGGGCCGATGCCGCTCGATGACGTCGTGCGCAACGCACTGGAGGACCACCCCGACTTCGTCCTGATCGGCCATTCCGGCTCGACCTCGGCGCATCCGACCGCCTTGCTGATCGCTGAGCAGATCAAGCAGCGGGAGCCGGCGACCATCATCATCTATGGCGGCGTTTTCCCCACCTATCATTGGCGCGACATCCTGTCCGCAACGGATACATTCGACTTCATCGTGCGCGGCGAGGGCGAGGCGACCGTCGTGGCGCTGGTCGAGGCGCTGGAAATGCGCCAGCCGGCGGCGAGCGTAGCCGGCATCGCCTATCGCGACGATCTCAGCCGTCCCGTAGCCACGCAGCCGGCCATGACCATCGCAGAACTCGATGCCTACCGCGTCGGCTGGGAGCTGATTGAGCACTCGCGGTACAGTTACTGGGGCGGCAAGCGGGCCGTGGTCATGCAGTTTTCGCGCGGCTGTCCGCATCTGTGCAACTATTGCGGCCAGCGCGGCTTCTGGACCCGCTGGCGGCATCGCGATCCCGTAAAGTTCGCCAAGGAGATCGCCTGGCTGCACCGCGAGCACGGCGTCGAGCTGATCAATCTCGCCGACGAGAATCCGACGGTCTCGAAGAAGGCCTGGCGCGTCTTCCTCGACGCCCTTATCGCCGAGAACGTGCCGGTGCTGATCGTCGGTTCGACCCGCGCCGACGACATCGTGCGCGATGCCGACATCCTGCATCTCTATCGTAAGGCCGGTGTCATCCGCTGGCTGCTCGGCATGGAAAACACCGACGAGCAGACGCTGCAATTGATCCGCAAGGGCGGCAGCACCTCATCCGACCGCGAGGCGATAAGGCTGTTGCGCCTGCACGGCATCCTGTCGATGGCGACCTGGGTTGCCGGCTTCGAGGACGAAGGGTTTCGCGATCTGTGGCGCGGGTTTCGCCAGCTCATCGCCTACGACCCCGACCAGATCCAGGCGCTTTATGTGACGCCGCATCGCTGGACGCCGTTCTTCCGCATTGCGCGGGATCGCAAGGTGATCCAGCAGGACGCGCGCCTTTGGGACTACAAGCACCAGGTGCTGCAGATGACGCGTCTGAAACCCTGGATGCTGTTCTTCAGCGTCAAACTGATCGAGCTCGCAGTGCAATCGCGGCCCAAGGCGCTGGCGCGCATCCTGTTCCACAGGGATCCCGAGCAGCGGCATTCGATGCGCTGGTACACGCAGATGGGCCGCCGCGTCTGGTTCCGCGAGGTCTGGGGTTTTCTGGTCCGCGACGTCAGGGTGAAAGACGGCCCGACGCTGGCTGAATTCTGGGGCGCGCCGCAGGACGCCGAGGAGGAGTCAATGACCGTTCGACGCCCAGCGCGCAAGCTGACTCTGCCTGGGACCGCGATTCGTCGAATGCCTGACCGCGCAAATGAGCTTGGCCCGCAGCCGATACTATCCTGAAAATAACATACGCTGCGTATGCATATTGACATACGTCGCGTATGCACCCACATCGCGCATGCGGGGCGTATGTCAAAAATCACCCCGGATTGGTGGAGCGCAGCGATCCAAAACCCCGAAGCCTTGCGAACGGCTCTCGCCCTCTCGGCGACGCCACGTCGCGATCGTCGGGAGGTCGGACCTGCCTTGTCTAGATGGAGTGAAACTATGACCAAACGCGACGCGATCTTCCCTGCTGGCCGGCAGGCTCTCTACGAGATCAACCGCTATTCGGCGGCGATCCGCTCGGGCGACCTTCTGTTCGTCTCCGGCCAGGTCGGCAGCCGCGAGGACGGATCGCCCGAGCCGGTCTTCGAAAAGCAGGTCCAGCTGGCCTTCGACAATCTCGCGGCGGTGCTGAAGGCCGCCGGCGGCACGTTCGACGACATCGTCGACGTGACCACGTTCCACACCGATCCGGCCGCGCAATGGGAGGCGATCGATGCCGTTCGAAAGAAGGTATTCGGTGAGCCGCCTTACACGAACTGGACCGCGGTTGGCGTGAACTGGCTGGCGGGATTCGATTTCGAGATAAAGGTCATCGCGCGCCTTCCCCAATCTGCCTGAACGACCGGCGGCGGACGATCAGCAGATCGGCCGCCGCTCAGGGGACGATCAACGTGCCGGCGCCGTGTTCGGTGAACAGTTCCAGCAGCACCGCATGCGGCGTCTTGCCGTTGAGGATGACGACGCCTTCGACGCCGCGTTCGATCGCTTCGATGCAGGTCTCGACCTTGGGGATCATGCCGCCCGAGACCGTGCCGTCCTTGATCAGCGCCTTGGCCTCGGCCACGGTCAGTTCGTCGATCAGCTTCTTGTTCTTGTCGAGCACACCCGGCACGTCGGTGAGGAACAGCAGGCGCGTCGCCTGGCAGGCGCCGGCAATGGCGCCGGCAAAGGTGTCGGCATTGATGTTGTAGGTGTGGCCGTCGCGGCCTGGCGCCACCGGCGCCAGCACCGGGATCATCTCGGAGCGTGCCAAAAGATCGAGCAAGGTGCGGTCGACCTCGACCGGCTCGCCGACGAAGCCGAGATCGAGCACGCGCTCGATGTTGGAGTCCGGGTCGATCATGGTCTTGCGGGCCTTTTCGGCGAACACCATGTTGCCGTCCTTGCCGCACAGGCCGATCGCCCATTCGCCCTCGGCGTTGATCAGCGCGACGATCTCCTTGTTGATCGAACCGGCCAGCACCATTTCGACGATCTCGACCGTCTTCTGGTCGGTGACGCGCAGGCCGCCCTCGAACTTCGATTCGATGCCCATCTTGGCCAGCATGGCGCCGATCTGCGGGCCGCCGCCGTGGACGACGATCGGGTTGACGCCGGACTGCTTGAGCAGCGCGATGTCGCGCGCGAAGGCCTTGCCGAGCTCGATGTCGCCCATGGCATGGCCGCCATATTTCACCACGACCGTCTTGTGCTCGTAGCGCTGCATGTAGGGCAGCGCCCGCGACAACAGGGCTGCCTGCATTTCGGCGGTGGCGGTTACTTCCGTCATCGGCTTGGCTCCCGGCTTTTTATTTTAAGCATGTCGCTGTCCCAAACCGCTGGACACTTCTGGGCGACATGCATCAGGTAAGGACGGCGGCGTCTTAGCGGGAATTGGCGTCGCCCGCAAATAGCTTTGCAGTCATATTCGAGCGCTTCACGACCTCGTCATTGTGGCGGCACCATCAGCGGCGCCCTGCGGTCCAGCCAACCCGAGATCTTCTCCATCTGCGCGGCGAGCGACAAAAGCGTCTCCTCGTCGCCCGGACGGCCGGCCGCCTGGACGCCGAGCGGCAGGCCGGCGTCAGTCACATGGACCGGCAGCGCGATCGACGGCTGGCCGCTGACATTCTGGATCGCCGGCCAAGGGGTGAACCAGAGGCTCTTGTCCATCAGCTGCCCGAAGAACGGCTTCAGCTTCAGCAAAGGCGTCAGATGAAGCTTGTCGAGCAGGTTCTCGATGAGTTCGTCGGCGCCTTTCGGATCCATGGCGCCGCAGGCGAGCGGCGGGTGGGCAATGACCGGCATCAGCACGGCGTCATACCGCGCAGTCTCCGAAATCAGCCGTCGCGAGGCGGCATGCAGCCGCTGCAGGTCGGCATAGGTCTCGCCCGCCGACACCAGTTCGCCGAAGCGGGCGAGCACGCGCGTCGCCCGCTCGATGTCACCGGTAACGGAGCGCCCGACACGCAGCGCGTCCGCGCGCATCGTGCCGGCAACGGCGGAGGCAACCGTCCTGCAGAAATCGGCGAAGAAATCGCGGCCGATAAAGGGCAGGTCGATCTCTTCGACCGTGTGGCCGCCCTCGCGGGCAAGCGCCACCGCCGTGTCGAGCGCCTTGAGCGTCTCGTCCGAGATCGGCAGGCCAAGCGGCGATTTGCGGTACACGGCCAGGCTGAGCTTGCCGGGATCGCGCGCGGCGGCAGCCGCGAACGTGCCTTTCGGTGGCGGCGCGGCATAGGGCGACAGAGGATCGGGGCCGTGGATGAGGTCGAGCAGCAGCGCGCAATCGCGCACCGAACGGGTGAGCGCATGGTCGACGACCATGCCGTACCAGCTTTCGCTCACCAGCGGCGTCAGCGGTGTGCGGCCGCGCGACGTTTTCAGGCCGACAAGCCCGGTGCAGGCGGCAGGCACGCGGATCGAGCCGCCGCCATCGGAGGCATGCGCCACCGGCACGACGCCGGCTGCGACCAAGGCTGCCGAACCGCCCGAAGAGCCGCCGCTGGTATGGCCGGTGTTCCACGGATTGCGGGTGATGCCAAAGGCCCTGGATTCGGTCATCAATCGAAGCCCGTGCTCCGGCGATGTCGAGGTGACGATCGGGATAAGCCCGGCAGCGAGATAGCGGTCGGTCAGCACCGAATTGACATCGGCCAGCCATGCCGGAATGCGGCTGCCGCCATGCGTCGGCACGCCCTTGATGGCGATGCCGAGATCCTTGATGGCGAAGGGAACACCGGCCAGCGGCAGCGAGCGGTCGATGGTCTTGGCGCGGGCCCGGGCGGCATCGTAGAGCGGTTCGGCCGTGGCATTGATGTCGGGACGGGTGGCCTCGGCGCGGGCAATCGCGGTGTCGGTCAGCTCGACGGCCGAAACGTCGCCCTTGCGGACCAGATTGGCGAGGCCCGTGGCATCTTCTTCCCAAAGGATCCGTTCGACCGACATGCGCGCTCCCCCATCACTGAGGGCAAGCTAGCCAGTGGCGATTCCATTGGCAATCGGTGGACGGATCCGGGCCGGCGACACACAAAAGCTTAGGCGTGCACAAGATTATTTCCGCCGTTGCAAATACATCGCAATCGCCTAACTTGCCTGCAATGACGCCGCAGGACATCACCAAGCTGATCGTTCGGACTTCGATGAAGGATCGGGCCGCGTTCGATCTGCTTTACCGGCAGACCAGCGCGAAACTTTTTGGCGTCTGCCTTCGTGTCTTGAACGACCGGGGAGACGCGGAAGAAGCGCTGCAGGAAGTCTTCGTCAAGATATGGACGAAGGCGGATCGTTTTGCGGTCTCCGATCTAAGCCCGATCTCCTGGCTGGTGGCAATCGCGCGCAACCATGCGATCGATCGCATACGAGCGCGACGCAAGCCCGCCGCCGACATCGATGCCGCGCTCGACGTGGCCGATCCGGCGCCGGGGCCTGAAGCGATGGCGGTGGCGGGCGACGAATCCGAACGTATCCACCATTGTCTCGATGAGTTGGAGAAGGACCGGGCAGCCGCCGTCCGGGGCGCCTATCTCAAGGGCGAGAGCTATGCCGAACTGGCGGAGCGCCATGGCGTGCCGCTGAACACGATGCGGACATGGCTGCGCCGCAGCCTGTTGAAACTCAGAGAATGTCTGGAAAGATGACGCTGGCAGAAGACACAGGACCGGAACGTGGAGGCGACGACCTGCTCGCCGCCGAATACGTTCTCGGCGTGCTCGATGCCGACGAACGCCAGATCGTCTCCCGCCGCATCGATGCGGATACGGTTTTCGCTCGTCTTGTCGAGAGTTGGGAGGTCAGTCTCTCACCGCTTGCCGCCGCCTATCGGGAAGTCGAGCCGTCGGTTTCGGTGAAGACCGCTGTCGACCGCCGCCTGTTCGCCAACGCTGCCGCCGTGACCACGCCCGCCGAATCGCGCGGCGGCCTGTGGTCCAGCCTGGCCTTCTGGCGCGGCCTTGCCGCGGCCGCGGCTGCGGCACTGGCGATTTACATCGCCGTGCCAGTCCTCAACCCCCCGGTCGAGCAGCCGCAGGCGCGCCTCGTCGCTTCGCTGGCCGCCGAAGGCAGCGACGTCAGATATCTCGCCGTCTATGATGCCGCGCATCACGAAATCGGCCTGTCGCATGTCTCCGGTGAGCGTGCTTCCGGCAAGGACTTCGAGCTGTGGATGATCGAGGGCAAGAACCCGCCGGTGTCGATGGGCGTCATTCCGGCCGGTGCTACGGCACATATTGTCGTCTCGCCGGCGGCCCAGCAGAAGCTTGCCCAAGGCGCGGTGCTTGCCGTCAGCATCGAGCCGTCAGGCGGTTCGCCGACCGGACAGCCGACCGGACCGGTAGTCGCCGCCGGCGACCTGAAGAGCATCTGACCGGCTCCGCGCGCTTGAAAAATCACAAAAGACTATCATAAGTCTATCCCTCACTGAACATGCCCATAGACAGCATGTCGGCCGCGACCGATTGCTTGGGAAATCCGCCGGGCGCGTTAGATAAAATAAAAAATCACGATATTTCTGAAACTCGGGCGATTTTGTCCCGTATCTCCTCGCGTCCCCAAAAATGGGAAGAGAAAAACCCGAGGAGTTCGACATCATGCGTAGATACGTCACCCTTTTGCTCGCCGGTACGATCGCCGTTTCGGCCCTTGCCACCGCCGCCTATGCCGAAAACCCGATGGTTGGCGGCGCCGCGATGTTTGCCGACAAGAACATCGTCGAGAACGCCGTGAACTCGAAGGACCACACCACGCTGGTCGCCGCCGTGAAGGCCGCCGGCCTTGTCGAGACGCTACAGGGCGCCGGTCCGTTCACCGTGTTCGCTCCGACCAACGAGGCCTTCGCAGCCCTTCCGGCCGGGACGGTCGAGACGCTGCTCAAGCCTGAAAACAAGGACAAGCTCACCAAGATCCTGACCTGCCATGTCATCGGTGCCAAGGCGATGGGGGCGGACGTGGCCTCGATGGCCAAGGCTGACGGCGGCACCCACAAGGTCAAGACGGCCGGCGGCTGCGAGCTGTCGCTCAAGGCTGACGGCGGCAAGGTCACCGTCACAGACGAGAACGGCAATGTCGCCAATGTGACGATCGCCGATGTCGAACAGTCCAATGGCGTCATCCACGTCATCGACAAGGTTCTTTTGCCGAAGATGTAACAAGGGGCTTGCTGCCGGCGAACTGGCAGCAAGGGCCCTCCGTCGATTGCACGATCCCGCTCTGTGATCCGCAATTGACCCGCGCACTCCGCGCCTCCCACATTCGGATGTGGGTGGGCGCGGAGTGTTCGTTCGAGGGGCTTCCGTCACCGGCTTTAGATTTCCGCGCGACGGTATAGTTTGGCAAAAGGACATCAGGAGGAACTGGTCATGAACCGTCGCGACTTTCTTTTGAGCGGTGCCGCCGCCATCGGCGTCGTCGGGATCGCGGCAACGATGCTGCGCATGGGTGATCCGCAGGCAGCACAGGCCGCCGAAAAATTCGAAGTCACCAAGACCGACGCCGAGTGGAAAGCCATCCTGTCGCCTGCCGCCTTCGACGTGCTGCGCAAGGAAGGCACGGAGTATCCCGGCACCAGCCCGCTGCTCAACGAACACCGCAAGGGCATCTTCGCCTGTGCCGGCTGCGACCTGCCGGTCTATTCGTCGGAGACGAAATTCGATTCCGGCACCGGCTGGCCGAGCTTCTGGCAAGAGATCCCCAAGGCTATCGGCACGACCGTGGACCGCTCGCTCGGCATGACGCGCACCGAGGCGCATTGCCGCCGCTGCGGCGGCCATCTCGGCCACGTCTTCGACGACGGTCCGGCGCCGACCGGCCTGCGCCACTGCATCAACGGCGTCGCGCTGACCTTCAAGGCCGCCACAGCCTGACAAATTCCAACTGGATATGAAAACTCCGGGCTTGCGGGCCCGGAGTTTTTTGCGCGGTCAGAGCTTTTTCAGGCGTGGACTGGAGGAGCTTCCCGAAACAGCTGCCCACGTATCAGTGGCCGCCGCCGCCACCTCCGCCCGCCGCGGCCGGCTTGCGGATCAGCATGGTGAACATGCCAAGCGTCGCAAACAGCACCGTCAGCATGAAGAACACATCCATGAAGGACAGCAGCGCCGCCTGCTGCTGGACCATGCCAGACAGCTTGGAGATCGCGGCACTTGTCGCGTCGAGGCCGGGGGTTTGCTCGAAATTGAGCGTCATGTTCTGCAGCTTGGTCTGCGCGGCTTCACTGCCCCATTGCACATGTTCGGAGAGCCTTGCGTAGTGGAAGGCATTGCGGTCGATCAGCACGGTATTGATCAGGGCGAGGCCAACCGCACCGCCAAGGTTGCGGGTGAGGTTGAACAGGCCTGAAGCGTTCTTCAGCCGCTCGGGCGGCAAGGTGCCGAGCGCGATGTTGTTGATCGGCACCATGCACAGCATCATCGAACAGCCGCGCAGGATTTGCGGGATGAGCAGCTCATAGAAATCCCAGTCGGCGGTCAGATGCGTCATCCACCAGGTGCCGGTGGCGAAGCCGAAGAAGCCGATCATCATCATCAGCCGCGGGTCCATCTTATTCGACAGGATGCCCGAGATCGGCGCGGTGAAGAACATGGCCAGGCCGCTGACGAACAGCGCCTCGCCGATCATCATCGAATCGTAGCCACGGATGCGCCCGAGATACACCGGGTAGAGATAGGTCAGGCCGTAAAGGCCGATGCCTATGACGAAGGAGAACAGCGAGCCGAAGGCGAAGTTGATGTTGGTGAAGGCCTTCAGGTCGACGATCGGCTCCTCGGCGGTGAACGCCCGCCAGAAGAACAGCACCGCGCCGATGGTCATGACAATGGCGCAGATGAAGACGCCCTGATCCTGCATCCAGTCATTGTTGGGACCCTCCTCGAGCACATATTCCATGCAGCCCAGGAGAGCCGCCATGCCGGCGAGGCCCCACCAGTCGAACTTGCTGAACAGCTTGAGGTTGGGTTTGTCGAAGTCGATCAGCGTCCAGGCCGCCGCTGTGACCAGGATGCCGGGCACGACATTGACCAGGAACAGCCAGTGCCAGGACATGGCATGGCTGATGTAGCCGCCGACAGTCGGGCCGATGGTCGGCGCCAACGTCGCCACCAGGCCGATCATCGGCGAGACGAAGGCGCGGCGCGAGGGCGGGAAGATGGTGAAGGCAGCGGCGAAGACGCTCGGGATCATGCCGCCGCCGATGAATCCCTGGACGGCGCGGTAGACGATCATCTGGTCGATGTTGGTGGCGGTCGCCGCCAGCGCACTGGCCGCGGTGAAACCCGCCGCCGAGATCGTGAACAGCACGCGCGTCGACAGCATCCGGCTGAGGAAGCCTGACAGCGGGATCATCACCACTTCGGCGATCAGATAGGCGGTCTGCACCCACGGGATTTCGTCGGAGCTGGCGCTCAGGCCGGCCTGGATTTCCGACAGCGAGGCGGAGACAATCTGGATGTCGAGGATGGCCATGAACATGCCGAACACCATCGCCAGGAAGGCGATGACGCGCCGCGTCGAAATGGTGTCAGGCACAGCCGGCCTCGCCGGCGGCGCTCCTGCTGTCAGGGTTGCGGTTGCCATGGCATTGCTCCCCGGCGGCCGCTCAGTTCGACGCTGCCGCTGATGCCGAACCAGATGGGGCGGTACGGCTGTCGACGGCGACGACGACGCTCAGGCCGGCGCGCAGCTTGCCGCTCTTCAGCGCATCGGCGGGCACATCGATGCGGACCGGAACGCGCTGCACGACCTTGGTGAAGTTGCCGGTGGCGTTTTCGGGCGGCAGCAGCGAGAACACGGCACCCGAAGCCGGCGCCAGCGACGAGACGGTTCCCTCGAAGTCCTGGCCGTCGGTCGCATCGACCGAGATCTTGACCTTCTCGCCGGGCACCAGCCGGGCAAGCTGCGTCTCCTTGAAGTTGGCGACGATGTAGAGCTTGTCCATCGGCACGATGACGGCGAGCTTCTGGCCGGGGCTGACAAGGTCGCCCTGTTCGACAGAGCGGTTGCCGACGATGCCGTCATAAGGCGCCTTGAGCACGGTGAAGGAAAGATCGCGCAGCGCCTTGTCATGGCTGAGCTGCAGGGACGCCAGCGTGCTCGCCGATTCCGCGCGTTGCGCCTGCAGCACGCCGATATTGGCCTGCGCGGCGGCGATCTGTGCGTCGGCGCCGACAAGGGCGGCATCGGCCTGCTGGACCGCCGTCTGGGCGTCGTCCAGCTGCGCCTGCGTGCCGACATGCGTCTTGAGCAGCTGCGAGGCGCGCGCCGCGACCTTGGCTGCATTGTCGGCGGCGGCCTGATCGGCGACCTTCTGCGCCTGGGCCTGCTGCAGCGAGGCGCGGGCTGCGTCGGTCTGGGCGTCGATACGGTCGAGCGTCTTGCTCAAGGTGGCGATCTGCGCCTCGGCCTGGGCGACGGCAATCTTGTAATCGCCGTCATCGACGACGAGCAGCGGATCGCCGGCCTTGACCAGCTGGTTCTCGCTGACCTTGACCTGATCGACATAGCCGGAAATCTTGGGCGAGATGAACGCCATGTCCGCCTGGACATAGGCGTCGTCCGTCGAGATCATGAAGCGGCCCGTTGTCCAGTAATCGTAACCGTACCAGGCGCCGGCGCTCAGCAAGGCGACGCCGATGATCGGCAGCAGAAAAGAACGCACCGAGCGCTTCTTCTTGACCGGAGCCTCTGCCGGCGGCGACGAGACGGGCTGGACAGGCATATCCGGCGCTTCCGTCGCCGGCGCAACCTTGGCGTTGGGGAAGGGACGGACTTCGGCTGTGGTCGGCGCGTTCGAGGACATGACATCTCTCTAAAGTTATAATATGATACTGAACCGTTCGGTTCGATCCGGCCGTTGACATAGCGCGTAAAGAGGACCATATCAAGGGCAATCGAACCGCTTGGTTCGAATTATTTTCGAGGTGTGACTTTCATGGCCGAGACCCCGCCCAATGTCGAAAACGAGTCGTGCGACGACCTGTTGGAAAGCTTGCGCCGTGGCCGCCCGGCCGCGGGGCAGGATCCGGTCAAGCGCAGCCAGATCATCGACGGCGCCCGTCGTGTCTTCATCGACAAGGGCTTCGAAGCCGCCTCGATGAACGACATCACCCGCGAGGCCGGTGTCTCCAAGGGTACGATCTACGTCTACTTCGCCAACAAGGAGGAGCTGTTCGAAGCGCTGATCGAGGAAGAGCGCGGCACCATCTTCAAGAACATGTATGACGTGCTGGACAACGCCGACAACCTGCGCGAGACGCTGGTGAAGTTCGGCAAGGTGCTGGCCCTCAAGATCACGTCGGCCAAGGTCATCCAGGCACAGCGCACGGTGATCGGGGCATCCGACCGGATACCCGACATGGGCGCGCGTTTTTACGAGCGCGGTCCCAAGCGTGGCCACGACAAGGTCGCGGCCTTTCTCAATGCCGCCATCGAGCGCGACCTGCTGCGCATCGACGATGTCGATCTTGCCGCCTATCAGTTCACCGAACTGTGCCTGGCCGGTCTGTTCCGCCAGTGCATCTTCGCCTACCGCACGAAAGCCCCGACCCAGGACGAGATCGATCACATCGTCAGGTCAGGCGTCAGCATGTTCCTCAGGGCATACGGCACCGAAAGGCTTGTGGCGGAAGAAGGCCATCAGACGATTGCTATCGAGGCCAAGCCTTAACCCAGTTCTAAGGTGTGTTGAGATTCAGGTCAGGCCGAGCCGAAAACGGTGGCTTTCGAGAACCGGAGCGGAGCGGACATTCGGGTCCGTGAGCACCGGAAGCGCAGAAAGCCGTCGTTTGCAGGCCGGCATCACCTGAATATCGACATAGCTTAGCCGCCATTGGCGGCAAGCACGATGGCCGCCTGCAATTCCTGAAGGCCCTCGCCTTTTTCCGAAGACGTCGCCAGCACGAACGGGAACGCCGCCGGCCGCTTCTTGATCTTTGCCAGCGTCTCCTCGATCAGCCTCGGCACGCCGGCAGTCTTGATCTTGTCGGTCTTGGTCAGGACGATCTGGTAGGACACCGCCGCCTTGTCGAGCAGCGACAGCACTTCATCGTCCTTGGCCTTGATGCCGTGGCGGGCGTCGATCAGCACATAGACACGCTTCAGCGTGACGCGGCCCTTGAGATAGTCGAAGACCAGCTTGGTCCACTCGTCGACCTTTTCCTTCGGCGCGGTGGCATAGCCATAGCCGGGCATGTCGACTAGCGCCAAGGGCGGCAGGTCGGCGCCCTCACCCGAAAATCCGTCCGGCACGAAATAGTTGAGTTCCTGCGTGCGCCCCGGCGTGTTGGAAGTGCGCGCCAGCCCCTTCTGGTTGACAAGTGCGTTGATCAGCGACGACTTGCCGACATTCGAGCGGCCGGCAAAGGCGATTTCCGGCGGCCCTTCCGGCGGCAGGAACTTCATGGCCGGAACGCCGCGAATGAAGATCCATCCTCGCGTAAACAGTTCGGTGCCGATTGTGCTGCTGTTCAGAGCGTTCAAGCTGCTGCCTCCAGAAGAGAAATATTGGCACCCCGGATAGCATCGAGGTTGCGGCTGACCTTGTCCACCGGCCAGTCCCACCACGCCACCGCCAGCAGCCGCCTGATTGTCCGGTCGTCGAAACGCATCTTTACCACCTTGGCCGCGTTGCCGGCGACGATCGCATAGGGCGGCACGTCATGTGTCACCACCGATTTCGCGGCAACGATGGCGCCGTGGCCGATTTCCACCCCGGGCAAGATCACCGCCTCCATGCCGATCCAGACGTCGCTGCCGACAATGGTGTCGCCGCGCACTTCCCTAGACCAGGTCGCCGGGTCAAAACCCTTTTCCCAGCCATGGCCGAAAATATTGAACGGATAGGTCGAAAAGCCGGACATAGCGTGGTTGGCGCCGTTCATGATGAAGCGCGCGCCCTCGGCGATGGCGCAGAACCTGCCGATGATCAGCTTGTCGCCAATGAACGGATAATGGTGCAGGACGCATTTTTCGGCGAATTTGTCCGGACCGTCGGGGTCGTCATAATAGGTGAAGTCGCCGACCTCGATGTTCGGCGCGTTCACCAGCCCCTTGAGGAAGCCGACGCGGGTATGCATCGGGATCGGGTGCTTGATGTCTGGGTTGGGTCCGTCCATGTCGAAATCCGTCAGAGAAATGGCCGCCAGGCGCATCCGAAACTCGAATGCGCCCGTTCAAAATAGCGTGATCCGCCCTATAGCACCAATCGGGCGACGAGCGAGCTTTCCTTGACGGTCTTGCTCATTTGCTGCCGCGGCAGATCACGATCGGATCGGACAGCGCGCTGTCGAAACCGCTGCCCTGATAGACGGTGACGTTCGCCGCGCCGGGCGGCAGCATGAAGCTGCCTTCGACGATTTTCTGGTCTCCGGTCGGCATGTGGAGAGCCCAGCTATAGGTGCAAAACTGAGGCGGCGCCTGGGGTTCGACGTGGCTGCAGTTCAATTGCGCGCCACCCAGCATGGCGGCGCCACCGCAGCTGACGGCGTCCTTTGCGAACGCAATGCCCGGCCATCCCGCGATGGCCGATACGGTCAATATCTTCAGCCACTTCATCGTCTCATCCCTGCGCGGCAACAGCCTGCTACCGGAGCCTTTTTGTGGCGTCGCAGCCCATGCGTCATTTTTTCCAGGCGGGCTTAGTCCGTCTTGCGCACCGCGTCCAGCGGGATTATGTGCATGATGATAATAAGCATGCTCACTAAAAGTCGCGCCGAAAAACTCCAGTGCCTCCCATGCCATCGTCACCCAACATCAGCTTCGTGCTGCACGATGTCGCGCGCCTGCTTCGAAAGCGGTTCGAGCAGAGGTCGCGGGCATCGGGGCTGACCAGCGCCCAGTGGCAGGTGCTGGCCTATCTCTGCCTGCATGAAGGCATCCACCAGAGCAAACTGGCCGATCTTATCGAGATCACGCCGATCACGCTCGCCCGGCTGCTCGACAGGATGGAGGCACGCAGCTTCATCGAGCGCCGGCCCAATCCCGCCGACCGCCTGGCATGGCTGCTTTACCTGAAGCCGCAAGCCCATCCGCTTATCGAAATCATGCGCAGCAATGGGCAGAAGACGCGTGACGAGGCCTTCGTCGGCCTTTCCGCGGATGCGCAACTGCATCTGCTGCAAACCCTATCCTCATCAAATCCAATCTGCTCGCGGCTTGCGCCCAGCCTGCCGCCGACCGGGAGAAAACACATGGCTGAATCAACCTCACCAAAGAAGCCTGTCGAAGAAGATGGATCCGCCGCCGACCGGGCGCGCGATCAGGTCATCCGACTGGACAGCGAACGCGAGCAAAGGCGAGCCGGCACCCTCATCGACAATGACGAGCTCGAAGCACCGGTCGCCCTGGAGCCGGCGGCGCTCGAGGCTCCGTCCAAGGAGCCACGCCAGGCCGGGGTTGCGGTGGCGCCTCCGGCGACGGTCAAGCCCAGGCGCAGCCTGACGCGGCCGATCCTGTTTGCCCTGCTTCCGGTCGCCCTGGTCGTCGGCGGCTACTACTACGTCATCGGCGGCCAGGTCATGACAACGGACAATGCCTACATCCAGGCGCAATCGCTCGGCGTGTCCACCGATGTCTCCGGCACCGTGCTCGAGATCGACGTGCACGAGAACGAGGCGGTGAAGAAGGACCAGGTGCTTTTCCGGTTGCGGCCGGCCTCTTTCGAAACCGCCCTTGCCGCGGCCGAGGCGCAGCTCGGGACTGTGCGCAACCAGGTGCTGACCTTGCAGGCGAGCTACCAGCAATCGCAGGCGCTGATCGAGCAGGCGCAGGCCGACATCCCTTATTACGAGGCGGCTTTCCAGCGCCAGCAGGATCTGCTCAAGACCTCCACCTCCTCCAAGGCGACCTTCGACAGCGCCCAACACGACCTCGTCGCCGCTCGCCAGAAAGTGTCCGTCGCCGAGGCGCAGGCACAGGCGACGCTTGCCCAGCTTGGCGGCGACGCCAGCCAGCCTGTCGAGAAGAACCCGTTCTATCTTCAGGCCCAGTCCGCCGTGGACGACGCCCAGCGCAATCTCGCCGATTCCGTCGTCAAGGCGCCGTTCGACGGCATCGTCACCAATGTTGACGCGCTTCAGGTCGGCAAGTACCTGCCGGCTTCGCAGCCGGCGTTCAGCCTGATTTCGGCAACCGATTTGTGGATCGCGGCGGAGCCGAAGGAAACCGAACTGACCTATGTGCGGCCGGGACAGACGGCGACGATCAGCGTCGACAGCTATCCGGGAGCCGTCTGGCACGGTACGGTCGCCTCGATCAGCCCGGCGTCGTCGTCGAGCTTCTCCTTGCTTCCGGCGCAGAACACCACGGGCAACTGGGTCAAGGTCGTACAACGCATTCCGATGCGCGTGACGTTGGACGATCTCCAGGGCAAGCCGCCGTTGCGTGGCGGGATGAGCGTCGTGGTCGGCATCGATACCGGCCATGCGCGCGGCCTGCCGGACTTCGTGACGGACCTCCTCGGCCGGTTCGGACAAAAGTCATGACCGGCGCGTCCGCGACAGGTGGCGTGGTCGCCAATCGCGGCGCCATCACCGCCTGCGTGATCCTGGCCGTGATCATGCAGGCGCTGGACACGACCATCGCCAATGTGGCGCTGCCCTATATCCAGGGCAGCGTTTCGGCGAGCGCCGACCAGATAAACTGGGTGCTGACGTCCTACATCGTGGCGGCCGCCGTCATGACTCCGCCTTCAGGCTACCTTGCCAATCGTTTCGGCCGCAAGCGCATCCTGCTGATATCCATCACCGGCTTCGTCGTCGCGTCGGTGCTGTGCGGCTTCGCGCAGTCGCTGCCGCAGATCGTCGGCTTCCGCCTGCTGCAAGGCCTGTTCGGTGCCGCCCTGGTGCCGCTGGCGCAGAGCATCCTGCTCGACATCTACAGCGTCGAGGAGCGCGGCTCGGCGATGGCGCTGTTCGGCGTTTCGGTGATGGTCGGGCCGGTGCTCGGGCCGGTCATCGGCGGCTGGCTGACCGAGAATGTCAGCTGGCGCTGGGTGTTCTACATCAACGTCCCGATCGGCGCCCTGGCCTTCGCCGGCGTGTCGATGTTCGTCCAGGAAACCAAGACGGACCTCAAGGCGAGGCTGGACTGGCTGGGCTTCGGCATGCTCAGCGTCACCATCGCATCGCTGCAGATGTTTCTCGATCGCGGCGAGCAGCTCAACTGGTTCTCGTCGTCCGAAATCATCGTCGAGGCACTGATCTGCGCGTCGGCCTTCTACATCTTCCTCGTCCACACCTTCACCGCGAAAAACACCTTCGTGAACCCCCGGCTGTTCCTCGACAGGAATTTCGCCGTCGGCATGGTCTTCATCTTCATCATCGGCATTACCTATCTGGCCTCGCTGGCCCTGATGACGCCCTATCTGCAGACGCTGATGGGCTATCCGGTGGTGACGGCCGGCATCGTCATGGGGCCGCGCGGGCTTGGGACCATGGCTTGCATGTTCCTGGTCGGCAGGCTGATCGGCAAGGTGGACACGCGCTGGCTGCTGCTGACCGGCCTGCTGGTCACCGCCTGGGCGATGTACGACATGACCGGCTGGACGCCTGATGTTTCGCAGTGGACGATCATCAGCACCGGCTTCATCCAGGGAGCGGGGCTCGGCTTCCTGTTCGTGCCGCTGACCACCATCACCTTCGCCACACTGGCGCCGGAGCGGCGCGCGGAAGGCACAGGTCTTTACAATCTGTCGCGCAACATCGGCTCCAGCGTCGGCATCTCGGTGGTCACCGCGCTGTTGACGCAGAACGTGCAGATCAACCACGCCAACATCGCCACCTATGTGACGCCCTACAACCAGGCGTTCGGCAATCCGGCGATCTTCCAGGCGATGAACCCTTACAGCGCCGCCGGCCGTGCCGCGCTCGACGGCGTGGTGACGCTGCAGGCGACCATCATCAGCTACATGAACGACTTCAAGCTGATGATGATCCTGTCGCTTGCCGCCATTCCGCTGGTTCTGTTGCTGCGCAAGCCGGCGACTCCGGCCAAGATCGACCACAGCGCCGTGATGGAGTGATGACGGTCGAGGCTCATCCGGCTGGACAAGTAACAGTCAAAAAGAAACCGGGGTCCTGTGAGGGACTACAGGACCCCGGCCGATGCCGATACGACTTCCAGGAAACATGGCACCTCGTCATGAGGCGGGACGGCAGGCCGAGAAAGCCCCAACGAACCTGCCTTGATCCCCTTTGCCGAAAGCCGTTACTTCGGCAACAGCACCTTGTTGACGACATGGATGACGCCGTTCGACTGGTTGACGTCGGCGATCGTCACCCGCGCCTCGCCGCCTGACTCATCCATGATGTAGAGCTTGCCCTTCTTGACTTCGGCGGTCAGCGTGTCACCGGAGACGGTCTTCATCTCGTACTTGCCGCCCATCGCCCTGGCCTTCTTCATCATCTCGGCGCCCGAAATCTTGCCGGCCACGACATGCGCGGTCAGCACCTTGGTGAGCTTGTCCTTGTTCTCCGGCTTCAGCAGCGTGTCGACGGTGCCCTTGGGCAATTTCGCAAACGCTGCATTGGTCGGGGCAAAGACTGTGAAAGGGCCGGCGCCCTGCAGCGTGTCGACCAGGCCGGCGGCCTTGACCGCGGCGACCAGCGTCGTGTGATCCTTCGAATTGACGGCGTTCTCGACGATGTTCTTGGTGGTGTACATCGGCGCGCCGCCGACATTCGGGTTTTTGGCATAGGCGGGCGCGGCAATCGCCACGCCGGCGATGAGCGCGGAAAGGGCGATGGTCCTGAATGACGGCAAGCGCATGTGGTCTTCCTCCGGGTGAGGGCTGATCGGAATTGATAGCCTTTGGAAACGCACAGGCAGTCACGCCGCCGGCGGGTCGCAAGTTTCGCCGATCACGGGAACGTGATCCCGGAGTTGCTTAAACGGAAAAAGCCCCGCGCGAGCGGTAATGCAGTTCACTTAAGTTGGGCTGGATGAGGATCTGGTAAGACCTATCGAACAGGATGGAGATTCGTTTCCATCCTGTTCGT
>NZ_JAMYTM010000031.1:0-66214 GCF_040322475.1 Mesorhizobium sp. M0140
AGCCGTGGCACGTTGATCAGCCCGGCCCCATGCCGGAGAACGCGGCGACCAAGCCGTCAGCTACACCACTCCCTGGGACACGATCCCCCTGAAGCCGGATATTGCTCAATCAGCGTTGACGATGGCTTGGGTGCACAAGCTTCCAACCAGACCGCGCAACGACAGCCCGTCGCCTGAGGATAGTCGGCGAGGGCCGCCAAATCGCAAGCGTATCCTCCGTCGCATGCGCGCCGTCTTCGCCGAAAATGCAGACGCTTGTCTCGTCGAGAGATACATCCAGCTATTTTAGGGGGCTCATCAGGGTTGCGTGTTTGCTCGGGTGCGGACCGCCCCTCAGTTCCAATCGAGGAGCGATTCTACAATTCACATGTTTGGAGATCGCTCGCTAGGTAACCCGTCTGTGAACCCTGCAAGCCGATGCTTCAGATGCCGCCCATGCAGAGGTATTTCATTTCGAGGTAGTCCTCGAGGCCATGGCGGGATCCCTCACGACCGATGCCGGACTGTTTTATCCCACCGAACGGCGCCGCTTCCGAAGACATCCGGCCGGTATTTACCCCGACCATTCCATATTCCAAGGCCTCGGCGACACGCCAGACACGCTTCAGGTTCGAGGCATAAAAATAGGCCGCGAGGCCGTAGATCGTTTCATTGGCATCACGCACGACCTGATCCGCATCTTTGAAGCGAATAATCGGTGCGAGCGGCCCGAATGTCTCTTCTCGCGCGACGGTCATCTCGCTGGTGACACCGGTCAGGACCGTTGGTTGGAAAAACGTGCCATTCGTGCCGAGGCGTTTGCCCCCGCATCGAATTGCGCCGCCTTTAGTTACGGCATCGGCAATATGGGATTCAATCTTGGCCAAAGCCTGCTTGTCGATGAGGGGTCCGATGTCCACTCCGGGCGCGAAACCGTCACCAACTTGAAGTTGGCGAGCCCGTTCCACGAATTTCTCGACGAACTCGTCGTGAACGCCCGACTGGACGTAAAGGCGGTTCGCTGAAACGCAGGTCTGGCCGGCATTGCGGTACTTCGCCTGGATCGCACCGTCAACTGCGGCATCGACATCGGCATCATCGAACACGATGAAAGGTGCATTGCCGCCGAGCTCTAGGCTGACTTTTTTGATCTGGTCCGAGCACTGGCGCATGAGTAGGCGCCCGATCTCCGTAGACCCGGTGAAGCTGATCTTGCGGACCTTGGGATTTGTGCAAAGTTCGCGGCCGACCGCGTCACCTTCGGACGCATAGATCAGGTTGACGACGCCTTCGGGGAAGCCTGCCTGATGGGCGAGGGCGAACATTGCTCCAGCCACGAGCGGCGTCTGTTCAGCGGGCTTGAGGACGATCGTGCAGCCCGCTGCCAAGGCTGGCGAGATTTTGCGCGCCACCATCGAGGCTGGGAAATTCCATGGCGTTATCGTGCCGACGACCCCGATGGGCTGCTTGATCACCAACATTCGGCGGTCCATCGATGGTGCGGAGATCGTCTCGCCATAGACGCGATTTGCCTCCTCGGCGTACCATTGCAGATACGCCGCAGCATGCGATAGCTCCGATTTGGCCTCTGCAAGCGGCTTGCCCATCTCCGCGGTGAGAATTGCAGCGAGATCGTCGGCGTGGTCGATGATCAACTGATACCATCGCCATAGAACGTCGCTGCGCTCACGGGCGGTAAACCCTGCCCATCCAGGCTGCGCGACATAGGCCTTGTCGATCGCAGCGCATGTCTCTTCGACACCCATGTCGGGTAGTTCTGCCAGCACTTCGCCGGTCGACGGGTTGAGAACCTCGAATGTCCGCTCGCTAATCCGCGTGCCAAGTGTCGGCAGGCGATCAATGGATCGAAACAGGTCAGGGGATCTCAGGTGACGGGTCATCGGCAGGCACAGGGGCAATACCGGATTCCTCCTCAAACGCAGCAGGGGTATACGGCAAGTGCGGTGTCTATTCCGGATGCCAAGTTCCTTATAGGGCCTCGGCCAGACAGCTAGCAGACCACGGTACCCAAGTGGAAAGGAGAATACCCTGAAATCGCTAGAAGATGCCTCGCGGTTCTACTAGTCGGGCTCGGCCGGTCAGGTGCGCGGGGGCAGGACCGGCCCGCGCGCAACCTTGCCATAGGTCTTCGCGGCCAGCGCCTTCACCGTCTCAGGCTCTGCGTCGCCGGCCACCACCAGCACGGCGTTGTTCGGGTCGGCAGCATTTGTTGTAGATCGTGAATGCGTCGGTGCCGTTCAGCTTGTCCATCTCCTGCATCCAGCCGTTGACCGGAATGCGGTAGGGCTGATCGGCCGCAACGTCGCGTTGACCTCCTCGTCCAGCAGACCTGCGGGTTCGTCTCTCTGCGCCAACGGCGCTCCTCCAGAATCACGTTTCGCTCGGTCTTGATATCGTCGTTGAGGATGAGGTTGAACATGCGATCGGCCTCGAAGCCAATCATGTCGCCCAAAGCTAGTCATAGCGTTGGGGGCGTTATTGTAGCCGCCGCTGACTGAGACGGCTCGGTCGAACTCGCTGCCGGCGCGGTTGGTGGTCGCCTTGAAGATCAGACGCTCAAGGAAATGGGCAAGTCCGAATTTGCCGGGTGGCTCGTCGGCGCTGCTGACCTTGTACCATGTGAGTGACGACTGGCGCGCGGTGATCGCGGATGTCGATCCTTCCATGCCATAGTCGAGCAGAAATCCGCGATCTTGCCGCCGTCGGTGGCGGCCAGAGCCGGAGCGGTCGTCACCAGGGCCAGGGCGGTGGCAGTGAACGCCGTGCGCAGCCAGGGGGAGCGATCGATGGCTCCGGTTGGAAAGGCAAGGTTCGAGGCAAAGTGATTTGTTCCTCATTTTGATGAACGCGTTGCGTCTTCGCCTCCCCGTGGGGAGGATCGGCGGGCAGCGCCGAGCCAGACCAACATGCGGCCAGGCCTCACTCGAGCCTCATCTTCGGATGGACCCAGGAGACCTGCGGCGGTGTTCTTGGCGAGGTGGTCATTGGACGGATTTTCCTTGGTCCGCGACGTCTGCGGACGACCAGGCATGCACCGTGCCAGATCAGAAAACCATTCGAGGCATGAAGACAAGTCGGGTCTGACATGTTGCGCATCCGACATTATGGGCCATCGAACAGGGCTGAAGGCGACGCGAGCAT
This sequence comes from Mesorhizobium sp. M0140, assembly GCF_040322475.1. NCBI lineage: Bacteria > Pseudomonadati > Pseudomonadota > Alphaproteobacteria > Hyphomicrobiales > Phyllobacteriaceae > Mesorhizobium > Mesorhizobium sp. M0140. The sequence continues at coordinate 3,142 of NZ_JAMYTM010000031.1, forward strand.
GGCTGAGAGTATCGTCTTCCTTCGGAAGACGATGAGGCGCGCTGCCGGGGAGGGGTACACGATGCGCTTCGAAGCCGCTGCACTGACGGACAGAATTGAGATGTTGTCGCTCCAGCGCTCGCCGTGGGGGCATGCAGGCAACATTTGTCGCTGCAGGACAGCAGCACCGAAGCTGTGCGCGCTTGCCGTTGTCCCTGGGCACCAAACAGGAGAATTTAGCGGTCGCGATTGATTTCATGTGCGTAAAATACCGCCTGGTGCGCTCGGCTGCAAATGCATGCCTGGCGGAGTGGTCGCTTAGGTCAAGAGCATCGCGTGAGTAACAGCCTGACCTTGCTCAATCTGATGCGCGCTAACCGCCTCGCCGGATTGTGGAACTGCTCGCGGGTGGCTTCTACCACAAACAGCAAGGTCATGAAATCAAGCAGGAAGTCGTCAATCGCTTGGGCGATTGTTTCTGACTTGCCCTTGAACTGGTCCAGCAAAACGCGCGCGCTATCGATCGCTTCCACGCTGGTCGCATCGATCAACCCCTCGACCCTCTTGAAACAATCCAAATCGAAACTCCTTCATGCGCTTGCCAAGCCGTTATGCTCGAAGGCAGTTCCGTGAACTACCCGGCCTTTGACCTGCGGCACGAGCAGCGGTCGGCCTTACGTCCCGTGCCTCCAAACACGAGCCATCGACGTGGCGCTGAGGAGCGTTGGAAGAAATTGGGCGCTTCCGGCCACGCTCGAGCGGTAGTGTAGGACAGTGCTTGCTGGCGGCTACGCCCACAAAGGAGTGCGCCAGCTGATCGGGGCTTAACAATTTTTCGCTTTTTGCTGCGCCCAACTCTCGGCTATGACTCGGACAGGCCTAATGGCCTGCCCACGTTGCATTGTAAAAGAAGGAACAAGTATATGCCGACTGGAACGGTAAAGTGGTTCAACAGCACCAAGGGGTTTGGATTTATCCAGCCCGACAATGGCGGTCCGGATGTTTTCGTCCACATTTCCGCTGTCGAACGCGCGGGCCTCTCGACCCTCGCTGACGGCCAGAAGATCAACTATGAGATCGAGCAGGATCGCCGCACGGGCAAGTCCTCCGCTGGCAGCCTCAGCAAAGCTGGTTGAAATTTTCTCCTGCGTCCTGGCAAGAGTAAGCACGTAGGTCCTCACGGCCGCTCGATGGGACCGAGCAAAAACTGAGGGCAGCAGATTGCTGCAGGCGTCGCGAATTCCTCATGAAACAAGGTTGTTTGAAAGGAAGGCGGGGTTGGCCCCGCCTTTTTATATGACGCGCAGATTAAGCCGATGGCTGCAACGCTCCAGAACGAATCTCGATTGCCGAAATCAAGCCGCGACCTTCTTGCGGGTTCTCTTCGTCGGCGCAGGCTCCGGCGCTTCCGGCGCCTTCGGTTTGCGGCCGAGCCCCATCGTCTTGGCCAATGTCGAGCGCGCCGCGGCGTAGTTCGGCGCGACCATGGGATAATCCGCCGGCAGGCCCCATTTGGCCCGATATCCATCCGGCGTCAGCCCATAGTGGGTCGACAGATGGCGCTTTAGCGATTTGAATTTCTTCCCGTCCTCAAGGGAGATGATGTAGTCCGGTGTCACCGATTTTCTGATCGGGACTGCAGGCGTAAGGGCAACCGGCTCTTGCGCAGAGACACCTCCGGCCGTCGCTCTCAGAGCCGCATGCACTTGGCCGATGAGGGCAGGGAGATCCCCCACCGGGATCGGATTGTTGGAGACATAGGCCGACACGACATCGGCGGCAAGCTCAATGAGGGTGTCGACGTTTTTTCCGGCTTCTTCTGTCATGAAACTCTCCAGGCGGTGAAACATAGTCAGCGAAGCGTGGCTTCATAGGGCCGGTTGCCGCTGAAAGCAACAATGCTCGACAGCGTTATTGCCAATGCTCGTCCAGAAGCGACATCGATGCGCCATATTTCCCGTCGTGACGCTGAGCCACTCGTTGTTGGCGACCCTGCCGAGGTGCGTGGCGCGTCCCGGCTGTAACTTTGCGTCGAACTTGCTAGTAGTCTTGAGCCTAAGCGCGGTTTTTTGTCTCGGTATTACTTCTTTTGACTGTGAAATCAGGGATCGTGATCGCTTGCTGGTGGCGTCAGGGACGATGGACGTTCATTGGCCATGGCCAAATGTAAGTTCATCGCCCGGTGAGCCACTCTTCCAAGGGGCTGGGAACCGCCGCTGGTAACAAAGGACATCAATGTATTTCGGGGCGTTTCTTAGCCGGTCCTCGAGAGACGGCAATCGCTGCGGACGACACCTGTTCCACGATATCGAACAGCGCGGCGACACAGGCAGCTTCTCGAATCTGGAGCGGCTTCTCGCAAGTTGGCGCCGCACCGAGAGGCCGGGCAAGGACAGTGCGTCGCCTGCTTCAATCATGCGCATCAACCAGCCAGCGACGCTGTCCCGATACGGAATCCCGCGACTGGCCGTGTGATCTCGCCGGTAGTCGCCCCGGCCCTGTGCACGAAGCCTCGGGATGTGCTGATGATCAACCAGGCCACAAAGGTCGACGTCCCGAAGCAGGGATCACATGAGTTTGCCACTATGCGCAGGCTTGCCATGCGCTTCCGCGGCATTTTGCGGGGCCTGTGAATTGGGCGAGCTCGACACTTCGATCGACGTGGCGTCAACTCCGGGTCCGTCGCCATCACGCGTTTCGGTCGGGTCCTACGCCGTGACGCTGACGCCGTTCGCGATGCCATTGAACTACCGTGGAGCAACGGCCAGGCGGAAGGGCTGATCAACCGCCTCAAGACGATTAAACGTACCATTGGGCAGAGCGGGCTGCGAACTCATTAGGGCACGCATGCTGCCACTCAGCCGGCCTGATCACCACACAAAGCGAGGAAGAACCTGGTCAAGTGCAAAGCGACAATTGCCTCGACAGCGGGTCCCGGAAGGTTTATGCTGCCCAATGTTACCGCAATCCGGAATGGCGATTGAGTACCTTCACGAGTGAAGGGAGTGAAACTTCTTTGTCGGCCAAATTGTTGACGGAACGCCCGGCGCCCATTGTTGCTACATGTCTAGATTCTTGGGGCGTTTTGGATGATGCAATCCACCATCTCACTCCAAAGGGCAGTGGAATCTGGAACAATGTCGCTTTTGTTCGCACGACATCCTTCGTGCCCGATTGGCATATCGTCTTTAACTCTGCTTCTCTTTTCGGGCTCCCTGTTGATATCGAGGCGAGCCCAAACAGGACAATTTTTGCAATCGGCGAACCGCCGACGAAAGCTCATCGCGCGTTTCATGAAGGGCAGGGGAAAAATACTATCGTCCTGACGTGTGACGCAGAGCTGGCTGCTCGGCAGAATGCAGCGCGCCGATTCGTTTTGTCTCCACCTATCACTCGGTCTTGGTCTGTAAACAAGACATATGACCAACTTCTGGTCAGCGAAGTCGTGGATAAGCCGCTTCGGCTCTCATGGATTACCAGTGACATCGCCCTGCTTAAAGGACATCGATATCGGCTGGCGTTTCTGGAACGGCTGAGAAAGGAGCTCGATTTTGACCTGTTCGGCCGAGGTTTTCGGCTGATTGGAGATAAATGGAACGCACTCGCACCTTACCGTTACAGTATAGCGTTCGAGAATACTCGTGCCGATTACTATTTTACGGAGAAGCTTATGGACTGCTTCGTTGCTGAAACAATGCCGATCTATTACGGCAGCCCTGCAATCACGAGGTTCTTCCCTTCGGACTCTATGGTTCTGATTGACCCAGAGGACAAGAACGTAATCCCAAAAATTCAAGAAATCATCAACTCGGACCTCTGGAAGGAACGTCGCGGCGCAATAAGAGAGGCGAAGCGGTTGGTCCTCGAGAAATACAATACGTTTGCTTATCTCGCGAGCTTCATCGAAAGCGTTCAGGATAAACCCTTACCGCCGGAAATTATACACATCGATTCGCCTGAGGTCGATTTTGGAATAGACGAATGAAGTACTCCAACGCTCGCTTCGCGTGCCCGGCGGTCGGTGGTCTGGCGAGATCGGTACGGAACGCTCGGCGGAGAATGCCTGCTGCGCAGACGGGCCGGCACGGGCGCACGAGGTCATGCGCCCCCGGCTGCCGCTGATCAGACGAACTGGGGAAGGCCAGGAACGGAATTGAGGACCTCGTCCACGAGTTCGTCGCCGGCATGTTCCTTGGCGCAGGCGATCGTCTCGTTGGCGAGGCCGGCGATCTTTGCCATGCTGAGACCCTCACTCATCAATTGCTGGCCGAGCCCCATAAGGCCGCCACCCTCTGGGTCGTCGCCATGATACTTCGCTACTAATTCCGAAGCTCCCGGAATGGCCTCGATCATGCGCGCAACGGGACCGTCGGCCGCGTGGCTTTGCAGGAAACCCAGCATTAACCCAACGCCCTTCTCTGCGAGAGCCGGGCCGATGCCGGCACCAGTGGCGATGCGCGGTAAGAATTCTTCCATGCAGGGTCTCTCTCTCTTTGATGAGGTTTACACGGGGCCGGTCCGGCGCCCAGCTCCCTTGGCCGAACCACAATTGAACTCCACAAAAATAGGCCGGCGGAAGTGCTATTGCGCGTAAAACCGCCTCTGTCAACGCAAGCTGCGTCGGACGTGCGTGTTTCGCAAACCGAAGATCATTCCAATTCACATCATTACGCATTGGCAACCGCACAGTTTGCGGTGGCTCGCTTATGGGCCAATGCCCCGCGTCCGTCAAATGATGACGACAAGGTGGTCATCGCCTAGGATCTGTGGATCGAGGTGTGAGGCAGTTACAGCCGGTGGACCTGCTCAAGCGCCGCGCCGGCACAAGGGCTAGATTGGCGATACTGCGCGTATTGGCCATGTCTTTCCTCGCGTGATGGGATGTTCGTAGAAGCGGAGCTATATGCCGGTGTGACGATCGACAAGGCGGACCGGCTATTCCGATAGGACATCCATACTGTCGCATAGACCGTCGCTGCTTAGGTATTGAAACCGCCATCGCTGGTGACATCACAATGTGCAGTCGGCGGGTGTCGACAACGTCGATTCACGCAATCAGCCGGTCAGGAGGAACGAATGAACCCTGAGGTTTCAGAAGCTCACTTTTCGCAAGGCGTGCAGCGCACATCGTGCAAGAGATTGCCATTCTTGCGGATGCTATCGACTTTCTCAACGATGGCGGGAAGATCGCAGTGACCGAATCTACGAAGCCGCCCTCAGGGCGTGCTTTGATGCATACAAACGGTTGCCGAGCAGGGATACTCCTCCTCCCTGAAGTCCAATCGAGAAGAGCGATCACTTCCAAGAGGGTCCCAGCTCAGCCGCGAAAACAGGTGCCAGACCCCGATCCTCTCCCTCAACTGATCTAGCTCAGGGCGTTCATGAGCCGCAGATCGCATAGTGGCTGCGTGCACAACGCAGGAAGACCATTTATGAAAATCCTATTCAGAACGATGGCTGTCACCTTGCTGGCACCCACCGCCTTTGCTGCGGATTCGATCCCCACCGACCTCAGAGATACGGCATTGGCCACCTTCAGGGCTTTGCCATCCACCACGCCGACAGTCGCCAACAACCCGATTACCCCGGAAAAGATCGCTCTCGGCAAGGCACTGTTCTTCGATCCACGCGTCTCGGCGTCAGGCGTCTTGTCGTGCAACTCGTGCCACAACCTGGCCACGGGCGGCGACGACAATCACGAAACCTCGATCGGCCATGGTTGGCAGAAGGGACAGCGCAACGCGCCGACTGTACTGAACGCTGTCTTCAACATCGCTCATTTCTGGGATGGTCGTGCCGCAGACCTGAAGGCTCAGGCGAAGGGACCGGTCCAAGCTGGCATCGAAATGGCCAATACACCGGACCAAGTCATCGCCACGCTCAAGTCCATGCCGCAATATGTCGAGTGGTTCGATGCAGCTTTTCCGGCTGAAGCCGATCGGGTCACGTTCGACAACTTCGCCAAGGCGATCGAAGCCTTCGAGGCGACACTGGTCACACCGGCCCCGTTCGACAGCTTCCTGAATGGTGATGAGCTTGCCATGACTTCCGAACAGAAACAGGGCCTGGCGCTTTTCATGGACAAAGGCTGCTCGTCCTGCCATGCCGGCATCAACGTTGGTGGGCAAGCCTATTTCCCCTTCGGCCTCGTGGAACAGCCCAGCGCCGAGGTCCTGCCGGACAAAGACAAGGGCCGATTCGCGGTCACCAATGCAGCCGATGACTACTATGTTTTCCGCGTGGCGCCGCTGCGCAACGTTGCACTCACCGCGCCATACTTTCATTCGGGCAAGGTTTGGGATCTGAAACAGGCCGTCGCCATCATGGGGACCACCCAGCTTGGCGTAGTACTGGCGGACGAAGAAGTTGACCTGCTTGTTGCCTTCCTCAACTCGCTGACCGGAGAGGCACCCGAGGTCGCCTATCCCATCTTACCCTCCGAAACGGCGACAACGCCCCGGCCTGTAACGCAGATCTCAGGAAAATAAAGGCCAACTGGCTGCGGACGTCGCAATCGAAAATGATTGCGGCTTTTACTTGGGCCACACGAATTGCCACATCCATCTCCGAATTGGCGGGAGGCTAGCAATACCCGAAACGTGCCACCTCGCCCGTAGTCTGCGCAAATCAACTGGGGAAGCGGACAGACGCGCAGCATCATATATTGTCGCCGCCTGAGCGAACATGCCAAGCAGTCTACTTTGAGAAACGACGTGTGTACGATTTGTTCGAGGCGCGGGGCCTGTATGTTCCCAAGGACCAATACTATAGCGTGGTGTCACATTTATATTTCTGCGGGATGAGGACACGTGCCGAAGGAAAATTGCACATTTTCGCCGTGTGGCTTATTTTCAAGAGTGTGATCGGTTTGGCATATTCCCGGCCGACATCCGCCACCGGCAACTCCCCACACGGTGAGGAAGAGAAGCCTTACGCCTGCACTTTCTGCCGGAGCGCGCGTGCTGCAGCGACCATGTTCATGAGGGCAGGGCGGACCTCCTCCCATTTGCGTGTTTTGAGGCCACAGTCCGGGTTTATCCACAGTTGGCCGTCGGACAGTCGCTCGCGGGCAAGCATGACTAAGTCCGAAATCTCGCCGACTTCCGGGACGCGTGGTGAGTGAATATCATAGACGCCGGGACCGATTTCGTTCGGATATTTGGAGCTCGTGAAGGCGTCCAACAGTTCCATCTTCGAGCGCGACGTCTCAATCGAAATGACATCCGCATCCATTCCAGCAATCGCGTGAATGATCTCGTTGAACTCCGAATAGCACATGTGGGTATGAATTTGAGTCGCGTCCTTTACACCCGTTGAAGCGATCCGGAAACATTCGACAGCCCAGTCGAGATAGACTTTCCAGTCAGATTGGCGCAGTGGCAATCCTTCGCGAAACGCGGCCTCATCGATCTGGACCATCCTTGCGCCGGATCTTTCGAGATCCGTCACTTCGTCGCGGATGGCGAGCGCGATCTGGCGGCAGGCTTCGGAGCGGGGTACGTCGTCGCGAACAAAAGACCAGTTGAGAATGGTGACTGGGCCTGTGAGCATTCCCTTCACGGGCTTTTCCGTAAGCGACTGGGCGAATTGCCACCAGCGCACTGTCATCGGATTGCGCCTCGATACGTCGCCGAAAATGATGGGGGGACGCACGTAGCGCGACCCATAGCTTTGTACCCAGGCATGCTGGGTGAGCGCGAAGCCGGACAACTGCTCGCCGAAATGCTGTACCATGTCGTTTCGCTCGAACTCACCGTGCACCAGCACGTCGAGCCCGATCTCTTCCTGCCAGCGAATTGCAGCCTCGATCTCCTTCTTCAGGAACGTCTCATAGTCGACATAGCTCAGCTGGCCCTTCGCATGAGCGGCCCGCGCCTTGCGTACCTGCGGCGTCTGCGGGAAGGACCCGATGGTCGTCGTCGGGAACGGCGGCAGCCCGAGTGAGCCGGCTTGGACTCTGGAGCGCTCGCCAAAAGCGCTCTCTCGTCGCTTCGCGCTGTCCTCAATGCTAGCGATCCGCCCCTGAACAAGCGGGTCATGGATCCTCGTGGATGTCACGCGCGTGGCGGCAGCCTCGGCAGACGCTTTCAACGCGCCTGCCACCGCATCCCTGCCTTGGGACAGGGCCCGGGCCAGCAAGACCAGCTCGTCGGTCTTCTGGGCCGCGAAGGCGAGCCACGACCTGATGTCGGCGTCGAGTTCCGTCTCCATGCGCAGATCAATCGGCACATGCAGCATCGAGCAAGAAGGCGCGATCTCGACGCGGTCCAAGGGCCAGCCGGCGACGATCGGTTTGATGCGGTCGAGAATGACGGGCAGGTTCGCACGCCAGACGTTGCGGCCATCGATCAAGCCAAGCGAGAGCACCAGATCCTTCGGAGCGAGCCGACCCACCGTTTCCAGCTGCTCGGGAGCGCGCACGAGATCAATATGCAGCCCGGCCAGGGGCAGAGAAACCGCGGTTTCGAGATTGTCTCCCAGCGACCCGAAATACGTAGCCAGCATGATCTTCAGCTCGGGCGCGGCTTTCGACAGCTGGCCATAGGCGAATTCGAACGCAGCTCGTTCGTTCGGGTTCAGATCGAGGACAAGCGCTGGCTCATCGATCTGCACCCAGTCGGCTCCCGACAGCTTCAGCTTCTGCAGGACTTGCTCGTAAACGGGCAGCAGCCGCGGTAGGAGCGCGATGGGACCGAACCCCTCGGCAGGCGATTTCGCCAGCTTGAGGAAGGTGATGGGTCCAAGGATGACTGGGCGTGTGTGAATGCCGAGAGCTTTAGCCTCGAGGAAGTAATCGACCGGCTTCGACGACGAGAGGGCGAACGTCTGATCATCATCGAGTTCCGGCACAATGTAGTGGTAGTTGGTGTCAAACCACTTGGTCATTTCCATCGCGGTTACACCAGGTCCATGAGCCTCCTCCTGGTGACCAGCGTGTCCACAATCCTCCGTCTGACCCTGGTTGCCGCGCGCCATTGCGAAGTAGATGTCAAGTGGGACCTCGCCGCTATTCCAGCCGTAACGGGATGGAACGGCCCCAACCATGGCTGCGGTGTCGAGCACATGGTCGTAAAGCGAGAAGTCGTTCGACGGGATTTTCGACACGCCGCGATCGCGCTGCTCTTCCCAGCTAGCGGCACGGAGCGCCTTCGACGTCGTGAGAAGGTCGCCAGCGGACGATGTTCCGGACCAGTAGCTTTCAAGCGCGAATTTCAGTTCTCGCCGACGACCGAAGCGCGGCACGCCGAGCGTTGCTACAGGAATTTCCTGAGAGTCAGTCATGTCATACCCCGATGGTTGGGGCGTCGATGACAAGGAAGGCGCTAGCAGGCCGGCACGAACGCCGGCTTGCAGCGGCCACCGAGACACCCCGCCCGTGGACGTAATTCGCCGTGGCAGGTCTCCTGGCTCGCGGGGTCATAGCCTCTACCCGTCTTCCTGAGGGTATTCGCCTCAGTGACATGAGTGGGGTTGGCTCGCCGCTAACAGTTGCGGGGGCAGCGCCGGCATTGCACCGGCTTCCCTCTTAGCTCCGCTGCGGCAGCGCCGCACGCGAGAACCACGACACGCAGACAATCACAGCAGTCCGCTCTTTTGTCAATGATGCATAACGAAATGTTTATGTCCTTATGTGATTTCGTTTTTACGCTTGTCTAACATTGTGAAATATTCAGTCGCCCATTGGCGGCGCTGCGCCGCTGCCACCATTGTCCAACTAATGGATCCCTGTCGGGCTGCGACATCCCTCGCAGGTCGCCGATGAAGGATTTCGGACAAGACTTCAAGCGCGTGACAACGTCATTAGAATGCAGAAGATCGCATTGGTGGCGATGTTTAACGATGCGGCCGCAAGCCGTGCGTGCGTGGTAGAAGCGGTTTTCTCGGAGTGAGCGCCAAACCGTGGTCCGAGGGGAATTGGCACGCCAGTCGTCATCACGGGTGACTAGGCAATCGTGATGACTCCGCTCGGCGGCAAGAGACCACACTGACGGAGCCTGGCTCAAGGGTCTGATGCAAAGCCCGACTGTGGTCCCGATAAGCCGCTTAAGCCGCATTCAGGCGGTCAGGATAAGTATCTCTCTCTCCAAGCGCTCTGCATTGAGGGATGCGCAAATGCAGGCAAAGCTCGCGTGCTTCATATTCTGCATCATACGATCGGCAGGACCCAGTTTTTATCCAGTGCACGCGTCAGCGCGGTGTGCAATTCTGGCTCGGTCCGATACGAAGGCATTTGGGCCTCGCTGATCCAGCCCAAGCCAACATAGTGGAAGTGATCCGCAGGGACCGTAACCCGGCTGCTGTCCAGTTGCCGAACGAAGTCCGCTGACCAATGGTGGATCGTATACGCTTCAAGTTTGTCCATCATCCTCCGCCAGCGTTGGATGCGTTCTTCGCGCGGCATGCTGGCCGCTCTTGAGATCGCGGTAGCTATCTCGTCGGAGAGCCTCGGATTTACCAGCAGGGCGTCCTCGCCGAAGTCTTCGGCCGCGCCGGCAAACTTCGATAACACCAGAACGCCAGGGTCGCTCGGATCTTGTGCAGCAATGTATTCTTTCGCCACAAGATTCATGCCATCGCGCAGCGGCGTCACAACGCAAACACGCGCGGCTCTGTAAAGACCCGCTATCTCAGCTTGGGTGAACGACCTGTTCTCATAGATAATCGGCATCCACTCGTCCGTGCCATGCCGGTTGTTGACTTGATTGACGAGTCTTTCGACGTCGCGCCGATATTCGCTGTACGCTTGGATGTCGCCACGTGAGGGAGTTGCGATTTGCAAGAGCGAGACACGTTGCGGCTCGACTGCCAGCAGATCGAAAGCTTTAATCCGATTGTCGATGCCCTTGGTGTAGTCGAGCCGATCGACGCCGATAACTAGCTTTGCTCCGCCAAGTTTCAACTGCGAAATGTAGGCTTTCTGCGCCTCAAGCGAATCTGCGGCACACTGTTCGAATTGCTTCGGATCGATACCTATAGGAAAATTTTGGCATTGCGTCTGGCCATGGTCCGAGAAAACGACCCCGTTCTTGCTCTCCAGCCCCAAATGAGATTGGACACAGGCGAGGAAATTGCTCACATCACGGTCGGTCTGGAAACCGAGCAGATCATACTCGAGCATACATTTCATTAGCTCGCCAGAATTGGGCACGCGCTCCATCATGTCAGACTCGGGCCATGGCGTATGCAGGAAATGGCCGATCGGCCGGTCAATGCCGAGTCTGTGCAAATCAGCGCCGAGCGGCAGGAAATGGTAGTCATGAACCCAGTAGACTGCGTTATCTCCCAATTCGGACACCGCGCGCGCCATGAAGGCATTGACGTCGCGATAACTTTTATAATCCTCTTCCGAGCCTGAGATCCGGTCCGGCAGCGAGTGGAGCGCCGGCCACAATATTGAATTTGCAAAACCTTGATAGTACCGAGAATAGTCCGCTGCCGGCCCATCAAGCCACCCGATTTGACCTTTGCCACGCTGCACGAGGGGCACCTGTTGCTTATCCCCGTCGCCCAGATGCTCGGAAAAACCTACCGAGACCGCGCCGGAACGCTCCACGACGCACTCCAGGGCCGCCGAAAGCCCGCCTGTCTTGGGCTGATCAGAATTGACAGTCGCACCGCGGTTGGAAATTGCGATAAGACTCCTATGTGGCTGCTGGGCCGCCGTGTTGAAGCGCTGGTCTGCGGCTGAGACAACAGGACGGGACGGGCCAACTTCGGCTTGTTGTTCTCGCTCCTGTGGCAAGTCTCTCAGGGGTTGTTCAAAAGCGATTAGTTCGTGAACAGCCCCAGTTTGCCATGTGAGGTTCCGGCGCGGCGAGTTGGCGTTGTTCAATGCGTCCATTTCATGCCTCCGTTGAATATTCCCCATGATGGAGCAACTGGCATTCCCAGATTGGCACACCCCCTGCTGACGAGAATCTGACGAGCGTCAGAGCAAATGGCGACCGATTGTCGCGTTTCGGCTTCGGCGCCCTCAAGAACCGGCTTATCGCGAAAATAGCTGGCGACCCGATCGAGCGGACCGTGCTTGCGGTAATTGTTGGATTGTTCGGATAAGAGATACACCCAGTAGATGCCAGCACCTGTTGAAATGAACTGAAACTATGTCGCTGCCGCCAAGGCTGCCGGGCCCCGTGATGCGATCCTGCGTCTGCCGAAGAGTTTTGACACGGAGATCGGAGAGGGCGGGATAGTCCCTTTCCGCCCGTCAGGGCCCGTTTTTGAATCCCTTCCTCGTTGCCCTCGACGATCCCAAAATCGTGGAAGCCAGACCGCGATGTGAATACCAGCCAGGCGAGCACTTCCTGACATCCGCGAATGCCGGGCTCCACATCCGGCGCCTCGTCGAGATTGACGAAGATGAAGCCCTGCTGCCAATTCCGCTGGTCCCATACCAATGGCGAACCAGTCTGCCCGCATTCGGCATCGTGGGACGTGATCGCAAGTCAAGTGCTCCGACGGACGCCGCGAGTTCTCCGTTACCTCAGGAACCTTACTGGCCTTCCCCAAGCTGAGCTTCTGGAAAATGCCGGTGGCGATCTCGATGACGGTGAATGCCGTCAAGGCAAGCCCGCCTTGCACCGCTCTTCCAGCGAGCTTCACGGCAGCAGAATCGGTCAGTTCTCCGAAGCGAATGGCTGTCGCTATCAGCGAGCTTTGACACAGTTCCGCCACTGCGATGATCGCGTCAGTAGGGCGGCTGGTTAGTTGCCCGCGCATCTACAGCAACCCAGCCCGTTCCGCCTCGCGGCGCAAATTCTGCCTTGGCCTTGGGCCGATCTGCTGGATCACCAGGCCGGCCGCCAGCGAGCCAAGGTCGCCGCAGGTCTTGAGGTCGCGGCCCTGCGTGTAGCCATGCAGGAAACCGGCGGCGTAGAGATCGCCGGCGCCCGTCGTGTCGACCAGCTCCTTGATGGCGGTCGCATGGATGACCACGGTCTCGCCGCCGCGCACGATAACCGAGCCTTTTTCCGAGCGTGTGACGGCGGCGATCTTGCAGTCCTTGCGGATCTGCGCCACCGCTTCGTCGAAGGACGAGGTCTGGTAGAGCGACTTGATCTCGTCGCTGTTGGCAAAGACGATGTCGACCGTGCCCGAGCGCATCAGATCGAGGAACTCGTCGCGGTAGCGGTCAACGCAAAACGAATCCGACAGTGTCATCGAGACTTCGCGCCCGGCCTCGTGCGCGAGCTTCGCCGTCTGCCGGATCGCCTCCTTGGCGCGCGGCGGGTCCCACAGATAGCCCTCGAAATAGGTGACCTTGGCGCCAGACGCCTTGTCGGCCTCGACATCCTCCGGCCCAAGCTCGACGCAGGCGCCGAGATAGGTGTTCATCGAGCGCTCGCCGTCCGGGGTCACGAAGATCATCGAGCGCGCCGTCGGCGGCTCGCCGTCGAGCGGCCTGGTGTCGAAGGCAACGCCCTGCGCATGGATGTCGTGCGCATAGATTTCGCCCAGCGCATCGTTGGACACCTTGCCGAAGAAGGCGGCGCGGCCGCCGAAGCTGGCGACGCCGGCCGCCGTGTTGCCGGCGCTGCCACCGGAGGCCTCGATCGCCGGCCCCATGTGGCTGTAGAGCAGCTCGGCGCGCTTGGTATCGATGAGGTTCATGGCACCCTTGATGATGCCGTTGGTCACCAGAAAAGCGTCGTCGCACTGGGCGATGATGTCGACAATGGCATTGCCGATGCAAAGCACGTCATAATCCGGCATCAATGTCTCCGCTTGGGCTTTCCGCTTGCCAATTCGCTCGCCGGCGGCTTCACGGGGCGGCTAGTCCTGCCTCGCGACGCAATTCGTCCGCCCTGTCTGTCTTCTCCCAGGTGAAATCAGGCTCTTCACGGCCGAAATGGCCATAGGTGGCTGTATTGCGGTATATAGGGCGCAAGAGATCAAGCATCTTGATAATGCCTTTCGGTCTGAGATCGAACAACTCAAGAATGAGGCGCTCGATCCTGCTTTCCTCAACCCTGGCTGTCCCGAACGTGTTGACCATGACGGAAACCGGACTGGCCACGCCGATTGCGTAAGCAAGCTGCACCTCGCACACGTCCGCAAGTCCGCTGGCGACGATGTTCTTTGCGACATAGCGGGCCGCATAGGCAGCCGAGCGGTCAACCTTGGACGGGTCCTTGCCCGAGAAGGCGCCGCCGCCATGACGACCCATCCCGCCATAGGAATCGACGATGATCTTGCGTCCAGTGAGACCGCAGTCGCCGCGCGGCCCGCCGACTACGAACCGCCCCGTCGGGTTGACCAGAATTCTGATGCCTTCCGTCTCCAGGTGGGTCGGCAGGACAGGCTTTATGATTTCCTCAATGACGCCCTCGCGGACAGTCTCTTGCGAGACCTGCTCGTCATGTTGCGTCGACACGACGATGGTATCCAGGGCGACCGGGCGCAACCCCTCATAGCGCACTGAGACTTGGGATTTCATGTCAGGACGCAACCAGCCAAGCTGTGCCTTCCGGACATACGCCTGCCGTTTCGTCAAGCGATGAGCGAGCTGGATCGGCAAAGGCATCAGGGTATCGGTTTCGCGGCATGCGTAGCCGAACATGAGGCCCTGATCTCCCGCTCCCTGCTGGAGGTCTTGCCCTCTTCCCTCGTCAACGCCTTGGCTGATGTCGGGCGACTGCTCGGTGAGGGCATGGACGACGGAGCAACGCCGGCCGTCGAAGCCGACGGCCTCGTCGTCGTACCCAATGTCGAGAATCGTATCGCGCGCAACTTGGCTGTAATCCACCTGGGCATCGCTGGTAATCTCGCCAGCCAGAACGACTATCCCTGATTTTACCAACGCTTCACAGGCGACGCGCGCCTTGGGATCTGTGCGGAGGATGGCATCGAGGATGGCATCCGAGATGTTGTCGGCCAACTTATCCGGGTGCCCCGCGCCAACCGATTCGGAAGAGAACACGAACTGCCTAGCCATGAATACCTCGCTTCGGGTGTTGGATGTGGTATGGGCATTTTGCTTGGCCCACCTTACTTGTCGGAGATGCCCGGGACCTCGAACGCAGCGCACAAGTCGGCAACGTCTCTTCGCACGCAGGCATGGAGATCTTCGTCGTCTGGCCGCTGGAGGACGGAGTCAATGAAGCCAGCAATTTGCTCCATTTCCACATCGCGCATGCCCATTGACGTCACTGCTGGTGCCCCCAGGCGAATTCCGCTTGTGACCGCCGGATCCCGCGGGTCGCCAGGCACCATATTAAAGTTTGTGATGATTCCTGCCTTTGCTAGTCGCTCGGCATAGGCCTTGCCCGATAGTGGCCGATTGCGAAGATCAAGGATCAGCATGTGATTGTCCGTCCCCCCGGTCACCAGGTCATGACCTCGCTCAAGCAGTGCATGTGCCAGAGCCTTGGCATTCTTGACCGTCTGTTGGCCGTAGCTTCGGAAGGACGGGTTCGCGGCTTCGTGCAAGGCAACCGCTAGCGCAGCGATGGCATTCATGTGGGGCCCGCCTTGCAGGTGAGGGAAGACCGCCCGGTCTATTCGTCTGGCGAGATTGTATTTGCTCTTTGTATGATACAGGGCCTGATAGCGATCTTCGTTCCTTGACAAAATGAAGCCACCGCGGGGACCGCGGATCGACTTGTGGGACGTGCTGCTGACCACGTCGCAATGGCCCACCGGATTCGGGTGCGCTCCCGCGGCAATCAGGCCGCTGATGTGCGCAATGTCGGCTACGAGATAGGAGTTCGCTTCCAGGGCGATTTCTGCCATTGCCGCGTAGTCAAAGACACGCGGGTAAGCAGTTCCGCCGACCCAAATGAGCCGCGGCCGTTCCCGCTTGGCTGTCTCGCGTAAGCGGTCATAGTCAATCTGCTGTGTCTTTTCATCTAGTCCATAGGGCACGCGTTGATAGTCAGTTCCGGAAAAGTTGATGGCCCAACCATGAGTCAGATGGCCCCCTTCCGGAAGGGGCAAGCCCATGACTTTGTCACCGGGACTCAAAAGCGCACGATAGACAGCCTGGTTGGCCGGCGAGCCGGAATAAGGCTGGACGTTGGCATGCTCGCTGCCAAATAGTGTTTTCAGGCGCTCAATGGCCAGATTCTCAAGCTCATCAACGATCTCGTTTCCAGCGTAGTAGCGCGCACCGGGGTACCCCTCGGCGTACTTGTTCGTGAAAATCGAGCCGTTCGCTTCCAGCACGGCCGAGGACGCAAAGTTCTCCGAGGCGATGAGCTTAAGCGTCGTTCGCTCCTGCCGCTCCTGTCTCAGAAGCAGCTCGTGAACGCGGCAATCAACTGCGGCCAAGGAAGACCGCCCGTAGGTGTTGGGCTGTGCGATCGTGCCGTCGGCGGAGTTGTCCATGGTAGCTTCGCGCTCCAATTGGATTGACCTATTTCACGATCAAGCACGCGGTCCCCTTCGGCCGCGTGTCTCGTACCGCTTCGAGCCGCTGCAGGTCCTGTTTATGATAGCCGTCGCGATGGGGCAGGAGATCGACCAATAATTGAACCAGCCCGCCATCGTTGGATCCTGCGTTGAGATGGTACGAGCGCCACGGAGGCTGTTCGTTGCAGCAAAGAAAGTCGGCTCTGGCGAGCAGCCGGACGTGTCGCGCAACCCGCTCTCGACACACGCCCAGAATCTCCGCTAGCTCGCAGACAGTTAGGTCCGCATGCGCACAAAGGCCCAGGATTCGAAGGCGGTCAGGATGCGCTGCCATGCGTAGGCGACTAACCAGTGTCATCATGGCTCAGGACCACGTCCTACCGAATTTCTCATTTCGCGTTCTCCACAGAAGTTGCAGATTTCGAAGGTTGTCCAACGACCGGACAAATCTCGGTGGCCGTGACGACCGTCGATATCCTGTGTCGAACAAACAAATGGGCGCTCTTCTTGCCTTTAGCCGAAATTGCAAGCAGTTCGGCGAGTCGAAGATAAGCGGGGCCACGGTTTGGAACCACTGACCTCAGACGTTGCAATAAGCCTACCATTCACAGCGAGCCGGAGTTGCTAAGAGTCTATGAATTTCCTTGAAGGATCTGTTGCAACGTTTGCCCAGCCTGGCCTGCTCCCGGTTTGCAGCGGTCATGGTCAGGCGATCCATCGCCTCTGCGAGCACGATCAGGAATTTGCCCTGCATCGCATCGCTGATCAGCTCCTGAAGGCCGGGACGCAACAGCGACGCGCCGCAGATCGCGCGGTGGGTATTGCTGTCGACGACTGTCCAGCCTTGCTTTTCAGCACGCAAGCAGCAGAGCTGCAACTGATCCTCGATCGAGGCGTCTCGGTGATTGTCAGTTGAGTAGCGAGCGCCAAGCGCGACCTTCATGAGGCGGCCCCTTACTCCGGGACGCGGTCTCGCGTTTGGCTATCCGTTTCGGCTTGAACGAAATCCCGTGCGGCCTGTCGCGCCAGCAGCCGGACCAGATTGACGAAGCGTCGATCGGGCTTCGGCGACGCAGGCACAGCCGATTCGTGGGCCGCGCCGGCGACCACACGAGCTTTTCGGCTGTTGCACGTTTCGGTCGCGCTATGATCGCGTTCCTGTCCTGACGCGAAATACTCCGTTTCGCGACAATGATGCCAAGTCACAGTGCTTCGACAAGATGGAAATTCTTGTGATCAATAACGCGCGTCGCGCAGGAGCCAGTGCTGGCCGATGACGGGGCACCTTGTGCTCCGAAGAAGCCATGGCTATATATCCGGATAGAGAACGGAGGCACGCGATGGGCAACACTGCACAGAAGAGAGCGATCGAGAATTATCGCTCTCGCCTGACTGAGCGCGGCATCGCGCGGTTCGAGATCCAGGCGTTCGACGCAGACCGCGATCTACTGCGAACTCTTGCCCGAAAATTAACGGAGAGCGGGCCGGATGCCCGACAGCTTCGTCGGACCATACAGCAAGCCGTGGCGGGTGAGCCACCGAAAGCGGGCAGCATTCTCGCCGCGTTGCGTCGCTCGCCTCTGGTTGGCTCCAGTCTCGACCTCAGCCGGCCGCGCGAAGAGGGGCGCAAGATCGACCTGTGACGCGCTACCTTCTTCATACCAATATCATCAGCAACGTCATAAAGCCGGAGCCTTCGGGCTCGTTGCTGGCCTGGATGGGCGCGCAGAAGGACGAAGACCTCTTCATTGCTTCGCTTACTGTCGCCGAAATTCGCCGAGGCATCCTAGAGAAGCCGAAGGGGAAAAAGCGCAGCAGCCTTGAAACTTGGTTCGAGGGCTCCGAAGGCCCGCCAGCGCTGTTCGCTGGCCGCGTGCTATCGTTCGACGAGAAAGCTGGCCTCGTGTGGGCGCGGCTGATGGCCAACGGCAAAGCCAGAGGCCGTTCGCGGAGCGCCCTAGACACAATCATTGCCGCTATAGCTGAAGCAAACGAGTGTGTCGTAGTGACCGACAATGAAAAGGACTTCGAGGACGTTCAGATAATCAACCCGCTCCGTAGCTCTGGAAGCCAAGCGGGTGATGATAGCTCCAACGGTCCGGCCGATTTAATTTGAGGATTTCAGCGGCACGGAGTCCGAACGTCTCGTGTTCGCCTACCTCTAGCGATGGCTGGATTGATCTTGCTTAGTTCGGCCAGGGACGTCTCTTCCAGTTCCGCTTTAATGCCATCCCGGTTCATCTAGTCAGCTCGATCTACCAACAGTTCGCACGCACGAGCGCCGCGGACAAGGCGCGATCGCAGGGACTGCGCGATACGCGTGTCGAGCTCGTCCATCTTACACTCGATCTTGTCTTCGAAGGCCTCTCGCCAAACGCCACTGTAGTCGATCCCGCGTGCGGCTCGGGGGCCTTCTCATCGAGGCTTTCTCGCGACTGGTCTGGCGCGCTACCAATAGCAAGTTCGCCCGCCGGGTACTCGTCGGTCTGTACTCTCTGGGCGTCCACATCAACTGCGGAGCTCTTGGCATCGCCGTGTTCTGCCTTTGGCTGGCAGCTCTCGAGCTCGACGAGCAGCCGATCAGCGACACCCGCGACCTCAAGTTCGACCCGGTTGACTCGATAACTCTATTGGCAGATTCAGTCGGGGAGGATCTGCCCACTCCGATCACAAGCCGATCTGTCGACCCCGTGGTCGGGAATTCTCCATGGACCTTCGTGAAGAAGGAATGCAGCGCCGAAAGCCGAAGCGCTTCCGATACATCGACGCCCCTTCCGAGACGGAGCCCCGATTAGGCATTCCTGCCACTCTATCTAGCCGACCCCCGTGGCCGCGTTGCCGATCGGTGCGCACTGGTCGCCCATCGCCCCGGCACGTGAAGATCGTCTCTGCTGACGCTCGTTGAGCAATTCAGGCCGCCTCCGGCTGGCGTTTGATCAGCGTCAGCGTCAACCAGCGCGCGGTCAGCGCCGGCTTTTTCGAGCCCTCGATCTCAATCGTCACGCCCAGCGCCGTCTGCACCCAGCCCGACGGCCTGACCTTGATGTCGGCCAGTACGAATCGGGTGCGGATGCGCGATCCGGTTTTCACCGGCGCCAGGAAGCGCAGCGATTCGAAGCCATAGTTGACACCCATCTTGCAGTTTTCGAGCGGCCGCATGGTCTCGAAAGTCATCGCCGACAAAAGCGAAAGCGACAGGAAGCCATGTGCGATGGTGCCGCCGAACGGCGTCTCGCGCTTGGCGCGCTCCGGATCGCAGTGGATGAACTGGTGGTCATCGGTGGACTCGGCGAACTGGTCGATCATCCGCTGCGAGACCACCCGCCACGGCGACACGCCGACTTCCTTGCCGACGCTGGCCAGAAGCTCGTCGAGACTGATCGGTTCCAAGCTAATGTCCTCCATTTCAAACGTCCGAAGCGCGAGCGGCTTCATTCCGTGAACAGTGTCAGCCCATGCTGCACCGACTGCCGGCCATCCATCGGCAGGATGGCCCCGGTGAGATGACTGCCGTCACAGCTGCACGAATAGAGCGTTCCGCCGGCAATCCCGCACCGATGCGGGCCGATCCGAACATGGCTGCAGACGAGCTGGCTTGTACCTCGGTCGCGGTGCGCGTCCTGCAGGCCACTGAAAACAGCTCGTCTTGCTACCGGTGATCATTCCGCCGGCGCCGCTATGCGGTATTGTCGCAGATTGATAAAATCAATTGTCTGGATAGGAACCATCCGTGTCTCGAATGGTGGAGGAGTAGTCCAGCAGACGGGATGGCTTGTGGTCCTTCTTGAAGCGCGCCGACCTCATTGGCCGCTAGCTGTGAGCCGGCAAGCAGCGCCAGTTCAATGACATTGGGTGTCGACACGGCAAGCGGCATCAGATGCTACTTCATGATGCGGGATGGCGCTTGCTTCAAGAAGCGCTCGCCTGACGTGGAAGCCAGCACCGGATCTGGACTGTCGATATGCGCCCGATATTCGCGCAGCACAGCGGCAACCGCAGCGACGATGATCTCAGCTGTTGCGAGCATGGCAACCTTGGTGCCGGCCACTCTGTTAGCCTGAAGCGCAGCGCGCATCTGATCCGCCACCAGACCGGGTTGCGTAACTTGGATTTCCAAGGCGTCTTCCTGGGTTTGCACCGTCAGCGCGCTGACAGCAAGGCAGGTGCGCACGTCAAGGCAAGCGATCGTCTCGATCTCGCGGGCAATTCCAGCCCCACCGCGGGAATCAGACCCTACAACAACGAGCACATGCGGTTCTCGCCCCAGCGCTATTGTTCTGTCTTTCGATCCATTCTCGCGTGCGCGCTTCTGGGGCGTCGTTCAGCGCAAGGTCGGTGACCACGGCTGCGCTTTCGGCGCCAGCCTCGAAAAACGCCTTCGAGCCGGTCAGGTTGAGGCCGCCGATGGAGACCAATGGGATCGGCGCGACCTGGTGCTTCCACTCGCTGATCCGCTCGAGCCCTTGCGACGCCCATTCATCTTCTTGAGGCTAGTTGGATAGACTGGGCCGAGCGCCACATACTCCGGCTCGGCCACTGGCGCAGTTCGGTGTGATCGTGGATCGAAAGGCCGAGCTTCAATCCGGCGTATTTCATCGTCAGCATCGGCGGCAGCCAAATCCTTTTGACCAAGATGGACGAGTCGCAGCCTTCCTCGATTGCCGTGCGCCAATAGTCGTTGACGCTCACTTGGCAACCATGGACCGCGCAGGCGTCGTTCGCGCAGCGGATTTCCGTCTGCAGTCCTTTCTCGTCCATATCCTTTATCCGGAGCTGCACCAGACTCACGCCGAGCGGCACCAGCCGGTCAATCCCGCCGGCACGTCCACGACTTCATGAGAAGACGGCCTTGCCGATCGTCGGTGGGTAGCGCGGTTCGAGCATTCCCGAGCTGAAAGCTTCACGACCGGCATCGACCGCTTTGCCGAACGCACGCGCCATGCCGACCGGATCGGCCGCCCTCGGGACCGCCGTGTTCAGGAGCACGGCGTCAAACCTGAGCTCCATGACGGTCGCCGCGTACGACGGCCGTCCGAGCCGTGGATCCACAATCAACGGAATGTAGGGGAAATGTCCGCGCATCAACTGGACCTCGGAGCTCAACGCTTCATCGCATTAGAACGAGCGTTCGAAACGCAGGATACCGCCGACACTGCTCTTCTTGTTGGCATTGGTCCAGTTCACTTCGGAAGCTTTCACCTTTCCGACGGCGGAGCCTCCGTAGCGGTCATAGTCGAGTTCAGCCGTAACTGTGAAATCTGGAAGAAGCGCGTAGGCGACGTTCGCAGCGACACCATAGTTCTTGAGCTGATCACCCGAGAGCTGAAGGTTCAACGAAGTTGTCTCGTTGAGCTCGTAAGCGGCGCCAGCCCAGAAAGCCCAGTTCCCGCCCCAAATCTTATAGAAGCCGCGACCATGAGCGTCGATCGCGTTCATGGGGTCGTCGTTGAGCTTGCCATTGGAACCGTAGCCGAACATTCCGAACAGCAACAGTTCGTTGGTGACATTGATGTCGACACGGACCTTGGCGGCCACCGATTCGTAGTTGCTATCATAACCAGCAACGCCGGTGATCGCTCCCCAGCCATGTGTGTATTTCAAGCCGCCGACTATGTGCGGAGCGTAGTTGTCGATTGTGCCGACCACGCCTGAGCCTTCTTCGAGCGAAACCACGGCCGAAAAGCCGTTCCCGGCGTCGAAGTAGTACTGGACCACATTGGTATCCAAAGCGCCGTACGGAACCGGCGTCTGGTTGAGTACGTCACCCGCGCCGCCAATAAACATGTCGAAGGCCGACCAGTCCTTACCAACTCGGAGGCCACCAAGCTGAATCCAGGCGAAAGTCAAGATGCTGTCTCCGTTGAAGGCATAGGACCGAGAACTGTCCGAAACCGAAGTGTGGCGGTTACCGAAATTCACGCGGGTTTCGGTGTAGGTCTTCAACGTGCCGAGTTCGGTCTCCTGGCCGGTCCAAGCTTTCAGTGTGAAGCGCGTGTTGTTTTGCCATGTACCCTGATCCTCACCAGTCCTCACATCTGAGGTTCTTGCGTGGTAAAACAATCCGACATCGCCCAAGCCCACGTAGTAGCTAAGATAGCCGCCGATGCGCAGGCAGGTCTCGGTGCCTGAAATATAGACGTAGCTGGAGCCGTAGACGTCGCAGATCTTGACGTACTCAGCCGGGTCAGGCTCGGCGACGGTGGTCACCGCGCGAGCGCGGAAACGGCAATCAGTGCCGCAGTTGAGCCGAGGAGGAGGCTCCCAATGGTCATTGTTGATCTCCGTCTAAATAGTAAAGGGAATCGAGACCGATAAATGATTTTTGCTATGCAAACGATTGATAGCGCATCAAGCTGAATTCTAGGAGTGTTGCTGCACCTGTCCTGATAATACCCAGAAGAATTAGAATGTGATTGAGATTTATTGTCACATATATTAAGTGATTATCACTCCCAGGCGGTCATACAACATTTTGTACGATCCACCCTTTTCACCTCCGCGGCGGGGCTCACAAAGGGTACTACAGCAAATGACGTGCCACCCTGACGACCCAGCTGCGGCTTGAAGCTCAAATGTGCGGGCGGACCTTGGTTCCCGCTTCCGTTCTTTTTGCCTTGCGGATCCACCCAAGCAGGAACGGCAAATCTTTCGGCTACGGCTCGTCTGTTCGCTTCGCGACAGTTTGGCTTAATGGCGACGGCATTGTTTGCTGTGAGCCCCGCCGTTGAGGCATCATGCGGCGGCCACCGCCCGGTACGACGCCGTCACTTTGGCGAGCTGATGGTCGATAACCACGCGCCGCAGCCTTGCACCACTGAATCAGTAGGCGCTAGCCTTGGCAGTGCGGCGGACCTGACGGTCGCGTCGAGCAGGTTCTCGTCCTGAAAGCGGCGCGCCACAGCTAATGCTTCTTGCCAGCAATTCACACAACGAGCTCATCGAGATGGCAGAGATCACTATGGGGCGGCGCTAGCTGGCGAGCAAAGTCTGGTCCCAACACCGTATTGTCTCGTCGGATGCGGCATCTGCGCTCAGAAGAATCTCCCACGCGCAGATGAAGGGAAGGTACGGTGGAACAAAACGGTGCGCGTGAGGGTTGCGGCGGGAACACCACGCTGACCGAGTGCGCTCAGACCATCGCTGTCCAGCCAAGACTGAACGGCGCCCATTGCTAAAAAATTTCGAGCCCAAAGCGGAACGGACTGACATAGCGCAAAGACGCAGGCGAGCGCAGCGGTAAGGTTGGATGTTATCAGCATGGGACGGTGACCGTTGCAGACCACGAAATTTCGAGAGGCCCGGCTGCCTTGGTACACTATCTATCCGGCTGTGTCGGAGTTCTCTGGGG
Source organism: Mesorhizobium sp. M0140 (assembly GCF_040322475.1). NCBI lineage: Bacteria > Pseudomonadati > Pseudomonadota > Alphaproteobacteria > Hyphomicrobiales > Phyllobacteriaceae > Mesorhizobium > Mesorhizobium sp. M0140. Next base: position 26,819 of record NZ_JAMYTM010000031.1, read on the forward strand.
CGGTCGGCGCCGAGGCTTATGAGGAATGGCTCAGGAACCTGCCGGCTGATGATCCGGTGTCACTCTATCTGCACGTTCCGTTCTGCCGATCAGCCTGCTGGTATTGCGGCTTCCCAACCACCATCACCCGCCGTGATGCGCCCATCCTCAACTATCTGGCGGCGCTGCGTGACGAGATCCGTCTGGTTTCGGTGCGAGTGCCGAAGACGTTGCCCGTGAGCGACATACATTTCGGCGGTGGAACGCCGTCTCTCATCGGACCAGCCGAGTTCCTCGCTCTGATGGAGTTCCTGCGATGCCGCTTCGCCATCTCGAAAACAGCTACGGTCGCCATCGAGATCGATCCACGCACGCTCACGCCCGAGATGGCGGAAGGCTTGGGAGCGGCCGGCGTGAACCGCGCGAGCCTGGGCGTACAGAGCTTCGATCCCATTGTTCAAAAAGCGATCAACCGGATCCAGAGCGAGGCCCAGACGTCGGCTGCCGTGGAAATGCTGCGCCGGCATGGAGTAAGCCGCATCAACTTCGACCTCATCTACGGCCTGCCGCGTCAAACGGTGGAGTCGTGCGTCGAAACAGTGAGGGCGGCGGTCGCCATGCGCCCCGACCGGCTTGCCTTGTTCGGCTACTCGCACATCCCATCCCAAATAAAGAATCAGCGCCTCATCGAGGCGGAATTTCTTCCCGACAGCGCTGCCCGCGCTGAACAGTGTGCGGCTGTCACCGTGACGCTGATTGCCGCCGGCTACCGACAGATCGGGCTCGACCATTTCGCCTTGCCGGACGACGAGCTCGCGCTGGCACAGGAAACAGGTCGCCTGCGACGTAACTCGTTGGGCTACTCGGCCGATACCTGCAGAACCCTGATCGGTTTCGGCGCGTCGGCTATCGGCCGCATCGGCCAAGGATACGTTCAAAACGAAGTTACACGGGATTCCTACATCCGGCACATCGCAGCTGGCCGACTGGCGACATCGAAGGGCCATCGCCTCACAGACGACGACCGCGTGCGAGCCGCAATTATCGAGCGATTAATGTGCGATTTCGAGGCTGACGTGCCGGCAATCTGTGTCGCCCACGGATTTGGTCCGATCCGTCTTCGCGATTCGGCTGAGCGCTTGGCCATGCTGGCCAAGGACGGGATAGTGGACTTCGAAAACGGCTTTGTCCGCGTACGGCGGGAGCATCGCTTTGGGATTCGCGCTGTCGCTGCCGCATTCGATGTTTTTAGGGATGGCGTTACGTATATCCCGCAGCAGCTTAATGCGATGCAAAGCACGACATAGTCCGGCATCAATGTCTCCGCTTGGAACCGCCGGCCTACTTGCCACGCCGGCCGGGCGCTGGTCTGGCAAGTGGGCTTTCCGTTTGCCAATGCGTTCGTTCCGGGCCCTCACGGGGCGGCGAGTCCCTGCCGTGAGCGCCTCACCCGCGAGGCTACATGGCGGCCGTGGAGATTACCTCAGCAGCGGCGCCCGATCGGAAACCTTAGCACCTCAGCGCTTTGGCGTGGCTGCTTGAACTCTTCGACGGCAACCGCCTCAATTAGCAGGTCCAAGGCTTCGCGGCCCCTTTGACTCATCGGGTCATCCCCACAAAGGTAGTCATACGCTCGATCTAAATGCACTCGGGCGGCGGAAAAATCGCTTGTCATATCATAGAACCCTCTCTACCCGCCCGCATTGCCGTCTACGAGGTGAAGGTAGTGCAATCGTCAATATATACAGACAAATTTGAATTGAATCGGAGATGATCATGGAGGCCGAGTTCCCTGACCTGATGCCGCCATCGAGCCCGCCGACGACCACTCGCTGGCGCTCGGTCGGTTCATAAATGCCGAGCACCCCGTCCCGAGACCACCTCTGACCTCCCTCCTTCGATGCTAGACGCGTGGAAGACATGGCTGCGCCGCCGCTGCGAGAAAGGCGTGTCCCACCAGCGCCGGGAGCTAATCGGCAAAGCCGCGTGTGGCGATTTTGCATAGCGGGCGCAGGCGAATCGCCACGCCCGTCCAGCATGTCCGATGCCGCGTAGGCCGCCAGGATCCCTGAGCGGAGTGCATGCACGATCCCGCGTGATGACAGTGGATCGGCACAGAACAGGCAGTCGCCCGCCGCGACCCAGCGGTCACCGGCGGCGGGATCGATCGTTGCGGTTCCCGCCGCCTTGATCATGCTGGCGGTCTCGATTGCGTTGGGCGGCACGAGCGGCGCGATGGACTGCGTTGCGGCTAAAGCGCCAATGTCCGGCTTTGCGCAGTTCGCTGCCCAGATCCGGATCGGTGAGGCACGCGCAAGTCGGCGCTGTACCACCAGCCTTCGGGACGCGCCTCGACGACCATGCTGCAATCGCCCGGTGCGCGGTCGAAAAAAGCGTGTGTAGGCGGCAAGATGTCCGTGCATGGTGAGCTTGGCGCCGAAACATCGCGCCAGCCTCCAACTGCGACCGGTCGCCCAAACCACGGCGGGCAACGATAGCTTCATCGGCCAGCTTGAGCAGCCAGCCTTGATCGTCGCGCACTGCCGAACCCACGGCCGAGCCAAACCGCGTGTCCACACCTGCCGGCTTGGCCGCCTGCACCATCAGCCGGTCGAATCGCGTCCGGTCGAGCTGCCAGCCGGCACCTTGAGCGGAAAACATGCCGTGCCGCTCGCTGGGAACTTCATTGGCCCACACCGAAACAAGCGCACGATTTTCAACGAAGCCGGCCTCGGCGAACGGCGTCCAGACACCAAGCTGACGCAGCAGCCCGTTCGCTACTGCCGGCAGCACCTCTCCCGGCTTTGGCCGATCATGCCTTCCTGCTTCCAGCAACAGCACGCTCCGCGCGGGTGCATCGTTGCCAACGCCAGTCCGGATGTGGTCGCCGCCGAACGTGATCGTCTCAGCGAGCTGGCGGGACAAAATGCCAACCTCAAGATAGCGTTGGCCCGGATCAGCGAGGCGGACTGAGGAAGACTTTAAATTCAAAAGGTGACACGCGGCAATAGTCGCGTGCCGCTGTAGCCCCAGGCTCCGCTTCACCGTGGGGACCGATCGGTCGCACTCTCAGCCTGGGGTTCTTCTCTGCCACCCATCATCGAATTTTGGTGGATTGTCCGTCTCCCGCACCGGTTTGAGCGCGATATACAAGAATTGCGTTTTCTGTGCCGGCCGGGCTTCAATGACGGGGATGGCGAAAAGCTGAGTGCTCGGGCTTGCGGGCCGAGCTTGTCGGTCGCTCGATGGAAAGTGTCACCTGAGGCGCTTCCTCTCCCGCGTGCAACTGGAAGACACGCTCGTCCAGTTCCTTGTCCACTTCCGTCAGACGATGATTGAGGCGAAGGTAGTCCGTCCAGGTCGGCGTGCGGAACGTTTCCGTCCAATGCATAGGCTTCTGCAAGTTCCGCTGGAGCGTCCAATTCCGAGCACCGACCCGGCTGTGTACATGACGCCGCTGCCGCATGAGGTCGAGGAAAGCCTCGAGATTTCTCTCGGCTATCAGATATTCGACCTTGACCACGATCGGGCCGCTTCTCGGCTTCAGATTGAGAGCGACAGCCGGGGCATCGAATTCCTCCAGAGGATCGGGCTCTGAGTCGCGGCGCTCGCGAAGAGGAAACAGAACGCCGGCTGCAGCGACGAACATCAGGGAGGCAGCGGAACCCTCCAGCGCCAGGGCCAGCGAATGGTTTTCGGCCACCGTGCCCCACACCCAGCTGCCGAGCGCGATGCCACCATCTATCAAAGCATAGTAGATCGAGATGGTGCGCCCCACGACCCAGCGCGGGCTTGCCAGCTGCACGCTCACACCGACCCCTGACCAGGCGGTGACCCAACCCGCGCCGCCCAAAGCGAGTGCAATTGCCGCCACCCCGATCGAAGTTGTCAGTGCCAGGGAAAGTGAGCACGCCGCGCAGGCGACGCAGGAGAGCCTCATCAGCCGCTCCTGCGACAAGCTCCGTCTGAACAGGCTGTTGGAGAGGCCAGCGAAGACGGCTCCGGTCCCGAAGCCGGCCATGAGCGCGCCATAGGCGAGCGGGCCTCCTCCCAGCTGATCGCGGACAACCACCGGCAGCAGCGCGAGTATGGCGATGCTCGCCAAGCCAAAGAGGGTTCCGCGCGCGATCGCGGCCTTGATTTCCGATGACATCGCCGTGAAGCGCAGCCCGTCATAGATCGCCGTCCTCATCGACTCGCGTGGAAGAGGGGAAGAACGAACCTTCCACTTGCAGCGCCAAATAGTGGCCAAGGGTACGAAATAGGTGAGCGTGGTCACCGCGAATGCCGCCATAAGGCCAAACGAGGCAACTACAATGCCGCCGAGCGCCGGGCCCACAGTCCGGACGGTATTGAATCCAACAGAAAGCAGGGTGACGGCAGCGGGAACATCTCGTCGATCCACAATATCGCCAACCGACGCTTGCCAGGCCGGATCGTTGAGAGCACCGCCGCTTGCGATCAAGAAGCTGAAGCCGAGGATCATCCACGGACTGACAAAGCCCAGCGCCACCGATGCGGTCAGCATCGCGGAGGCAGTCACCATAAGGCACCGACCGGCGAACATCACCCTGCGCCGGCTGAAATTGTCGGCGAGAGCTCCGGCAAAAACGGACAAGACGAAAGCGGGCAGGTTCGATGAAGCCTGAACCAACGCAACCATCAGATCGGAAGTCGAGATCGTTGCCATCAGCCAGCTGATGGCGACAGTCTGCATCAACCAGCCGAGGCTTGAAACCTGCGTGGCGAGCCAGATCGAACGAAAGGTGGGCTGCAGAAGTGGCCCAAAGGTCGTTGGTGCAGCCAAATCTTCGTTTAATCCAGCCACCCTACTCATTTTGCGAACCTTTTCTTTCCGTTATTGTCGCTTCCCATGTAATCTAGGCTGAACCGTGGCGGCTTAAGAATAGATGGCCCATTTGCCTACGACGAATGTGGCCACAGTTCCTCCTGACCAGTTGTCAGGCGGCCGGGACGCAGAAATGGGCCGGCTCACTCGCCTTCGACGACATGTTGGTGAGCCGGAATTCACATGTCATTTGAGGCATCATGCTCGTTCGACGCGCTGCCGAGCGATTTTTCGCGAAACGTTACCCTGTTCTTTCGTTGGAAACTCACTCATCAGCGGCGTTCGATGCTGAGTGTGGCTTCCGAAAAGTGAGGACGCTTGCAGATCTTTGACAGGATCAGTTCCCTGATAGATGCACACAATTGCAGGCCGCGATCGAAGAGGCGCGCGCCCTGCTCCTTCAGTTCGGACAAAAGTCTGATGCGCTCACACATGCGATCGACGAGTTTCTGCTCGACCTGATGACATTGGCTTTCATCGTCGAATGTTACGGACGCGGCTTTGAACTTTTGGCGCGAACGCTTGCCCGTAGAAGGCTGGCGAAGGTCAGACTGTTGTCGGGAGGGGTCGGCCGGGCAGAACGGGTTCCAAAGCCTGATGGCTGAACCGGCGATCGAGCCGCGTTCCAATTAACGACGTGGCGACCGCCAAACAAAGGGCCATCGGAAAACCGAGGTATGTAAAGTCAAAACCTTCAGAGGGGAACAGCTGATACGATGGAATGGGAGGAAACAATCGCGTGCATCAGCTGTAAGCTTAATGGCTAAAAGTTGTGCAATGCGCAAACACACTTTGTGCAATGCAGCTATGCAGTAACGGCAAAGCCTCAAGTTGCAAGATCGAGTTTGGAAATGTTTGCTGCTCGTACGGTGATGGGCGAGATCCTTAAGCGTATGTACGGCGGCATGATGGACGCTTGCAAGCATCCAGACAAGATTATCACGAAGCTAAAATAAGAGGTTCGATCCAATCGGCGATGCTCAATAGCCGCGCCATTCTGGTTCAGCCGGGCGTTACATCGCCTCGCCAAGTTGAGGATGTATTGGTCGCGAGCAGCCGCGCGCCAATTTGGAACCCACGACCATATGCAACGATTGGGCACTGTCCGAAGAAGGCCGAGAACGGTTGAAAGTGCGCTAGATGGAGATATTCTGAATTGGAACGGCGGCCTGGTTCATCGCCAAAGCGAGACATGGATGAAAAGCAGATCGCGGCCAATGCCTGATCCAACCATTGCAACGGAAGTCCCCTGGTCGGAAAGCCTAACCGCATATGATGACAAGCATTTCGAGCTCTATTTGAAGCTCATGGACGCTTGCGCCGACAGTGCCAGCGAAGAGGAGATGGCGCTGGATGTACTGGGTATCGATCCGGTCAAAGAGCCAATCCGCGCCCGTAAGGCCCTTCGCAGTCATCTCAAACGGGTGCTCTGGTTTATGCATGAGGGCCATAAGGAACTGCTTCCAAGCCGGCCGCCTCAATAACTGCGGCGCCGAACAAGGTTGCCCGAGAGATCAGGTGGCGCCCTCGGGGGATGCGAGGACACTTGAAAGCCGCAATCGGGTTATCATCTCCGTACTGCGTGTGTTCGGCTCCGCACGGCAAGTGCCCTTGAGTCGAGGAGGAATGCACATGAAGAAGAAAGTTCATCTGGAAGCCTGCTGACCGATCCCTTGGGGCCCATAATCGGGTCCCAAGTTGTTCCCGACGAGCGTTGCGAGGGGCGGATGCAGGACCAGCCGGAAATCGAGCCCGGGCGTGAAACGAAGTCAACAGGTGCGAGGTTCGGCCTGCTGGGTGTGGCTGTGTTGGCCGTAGGCGCCTTCATCTGGACCGGCTTCGGCGAAGGCATCCAGCAGGGCACGTCCAACGTCGTTCGGACTGTCATCGACAAGAGCATGCAGCGCCTTGGGCTCGGGCAAGCCCCCAACGCTCTTACAGAGGGCGAGTGGTATCTCTCGGTGTACTACGGTCCCGACTTTACGGATGTCACCCACCCCTTCAAGGTGACATTCACGTCGGCCCCGGATTTGTCTGGCACCTACGAGAACGTTGCAGGGAGCGGCTCGGTAAGCGGCTTTGAACGACCCTGTCAACTCGTAATGACCTACTCCGGAGCAGATGGGATGCACCATGGAGTTGCCATTCTCCAAGACATTCAGACCCACCTTTCTTCCAACAACGTCGAGCATGATTACGTGGGAGCCGTTTTGGTCCACGCTTGCTATAAGGCGGACACCCAGCAGTGCGATGCCGCCAAATCGCAATATAAATTCTGCAGGGCGATTTTGTCGAAAAACAGGGAACCCGACAAGGCTCCTTCCTTCAAGGGTACCTCGACGAACCATGTTCGGCTTTTCAGAACGATCTTAAGCTGAAGCTTAGCCCGACGGCACAGCTTTAGGCACGAAGGCGCTCACCAGGGTCGCAGCTCAAAGAGAACGGCGCCCTTCGCCGGGGGCCGTCCGTTCCGCATCCCGCCTGACGGCGGCGCGTTGCTGATGCTCCTACGACCGCCCTGTTGAGCCGGTCTCAGGGCCACGGTCTTTCTCCTGCACCGATCTGACTTGGTCCCGCTGGCGGGCATTTCGGTGCTTCCGTTTTGTACGCTCTTCTTTCTTGGGCCGCTTCGCGGCACGGCTGCGCCGACATGGATGTGCCTAGCGGCACCTTTCCTATGTAGCGGGAAGAGAGGCGCGCGGCCCTCTCTCCCCACCCACTCAAACCGGCCTTTGCTTTGCTCCAGCACTGCGGGGCCAGATCCGGCGGCCCCCGCCGCGCTGACATGCCTCGCTCCTGCGGCCTCACACTCGCCAGGAGGCACAAGTGCGGTCTTATGTAGCAAAAGCACCAATCGCGTCGAGCCGCCTCCGAAGGAGAGGACGGTGAGCTAGGCGGCGCGCCGTGTGGGCGCGAGCGGCGTGGGCCGCCTCACTACTCTACTATCCTCTCCCCTCCGAAGCTCAGCAAGTCATGCTGATGGGGGAGAGCTTTGGGGTTTCGGCTAGCGTTTATTCCCAGCAGATTAGCATCGATTCCGACGCCCCCCGCGTGTTGATAAGTGACACAAACGAACAGCGCGTATTCGTTGCCTGGAGCCTCGAAAAAGCCCGCGCACATGCAGTCTGTGTCAGGTCTAGCGTCGTTGTTTGGGAAAACAACCGTGCCACCTCTGTTGAGAGCATTGCGGCGCGCCTCGTCAACAAAGGCACGGAAGGCATCTTCCAAGGGATGGGCAATCCCCCCACGAACCAACTTTTGGTTGATGCGAACCCTTTGAGCGGGGAGCTTCCCTCGATTGAGAATGCCGTACTTCCAGTTGCACATTCCAGTGTTGCCAGAGGCGCTGAATTGACACGGAATTTCCCGTTCGAGTGTTACCCATGGTCGCTGTTCTGCTTGGATGATCCTGTTGTTCTCGATTGCGGCTTCCGCTGCATCAACGGCGGCACTAGTCCCGAGCCGGGTCGCCTCCAGCGTATTGCGGACAAAGATAACGCCGACGATAGTTACGATAAGCGTAAGCACCCCCAAAACGCCACTTACCACCAAGAGAGCGAGCGCCCATCGGGCCATCTCCTTTTGAGCGCCTACGTCTTCCTCGGAGCGGCTGGGCTCGCGGGCGGTCTCTATCTGCTCTTTTAGGCAGTTGAAGATTTCTTTGTCTTCAAGACCCGCGCATCGCTGCTCAAATTGTCGGCGGGTTTCATCATATGCGCGACTGGTCTGATAGTCCTTGGTAGCGCGATCATAGGCGCGGGCTGACATGAAACCCAGCGCCGTGACGAAAAGCAAAAACGAACAGATTACAATCGTAACCCAGAGCGAAACGGTTCCATCCCAAACACGCTTCAGCATCGCAATCCCCCCAGAATGCACAGGCATTCATCTTGCGGGAGAAGTGAAGACTCCACAACCGGTCGGCGCGGTGATCGCGCGGTCGGCGCTTGCCGTTATTCTAGTCGGCGTCGTTGCCTATCTGATGGTAGCGGGCCTTTTCGGCATCGATGATGCTTCTTGTCTCACTCGGCGTGAAGTCAGGCCCATCCTCATCGAACGTTCGATTTCGGCTAGCAACTGCGTATCGATGGCAAAAGCGGGTGAATCGTCGCTCGTTATGCCCGTCGCTGTAGCGCACCACGCCCCAAACGTAGATGTATCCGCCCTTAAGCACGATCGTATCGATGTCTTCTCGATCCCGCTCTTCACAACCTTGGACGAGACTCGCCCTAGGATGAATGACTCGGTCCACCCGGCTGGGCGCGGTGTCGTCGCCTATTGGAAGCTCCGCCAGATCATCTATCCGCTTGTCGGACAAGCCCATGCGAACGTGAACGGACACGTTGCGGGCGGGCAGCTGTCCGACGTTGCTAACTTCGACATGCCCCATGACATCCCGGTTGCCGATAAGCTGGTTGATGCCTCTTGGAGAGACGGCGATGTAGGCGCGCAACTCCATCTTTGGCTCTCGTCGCCGCGTCCTCGATCTGCCTCTCAGCAGCATCCGCACTTCGCTTCGCTTCCCTCCACGCGCGTCTCAGCCAAACGAGCGCGAGGAGGCTGATACCCGTTGCGGCGATACCGAGTGCCGCCATAAGCCACTGCGCAAGGGAGTCCTCCGCGTACACGAACCCATAAAATTCGCGAACCCAAAAGTGGGGGTCTTGGTCATTTTTATAGTCTTCGGCGCGGGCTGCGGCTTCCCAGTTTTGATAGTATTCCTTAGCAATCTGTGGTTCGCGAAAAGCCGGCACAGCCCAAACGAGAAAAAGCAGCGCAAGGCCGATGCCCGCGACTAATCCAATTGCAAAGAATGCACCCCGATAGCCTCTAAGCATTGCAGCAAGAACGCAGCACTAAAGCCCCCCCGGCTTATTTTGTTGTTCAAGTTACGCTCCGTTTCGTGAATGTCCATAGACGCCAGCTTTTCCGCGAGTTGGGCGTAGGTGACACCCTTCCGCTTCAACTCAGCCTTCAGAAGGTTCTTTGCGCGGCCTTCATACTCGACGGTTTGCGGGTCATTTTTCGCGGCCATTCGGTCTAGCTCCAAAATATCATCACATTCGATGATATAGGCCCTTGTATTTAGTGGTACAAGTCCGCATATACGGTGAACGATATCACCGGATATGAGGACAATGGCCCAACACTTCCTCCTTTCCGCCGAAAGCCGCACCCTCTCCCTCAAAGAGATTTACAAGGGTGGCGAGGAAAAGGCTTACGACACGTTCAAGCGCCTTCGCTGGGCTTCGACGCAAGGCGAGCCTGTTTGCGCGAAATGCGGATGCCTGGATCACTACGACATTCCGACCCGTCGCAAGTTCAAGTGCGCCGCTTGCGGTGCGCAGTTCTCGGTTACGAGCGGCACGATCTTCGCCTCGCGCAAGCTGTCGTTTGTCGATCTGCTCGCTGCGATCTGCCTGTTCGTCAACGGCGCGAAGGGCATGTCGGCGGTCCAGTTCTCTCGCGATCTGGACGTTCGTTCGTGCTGGCTCACAAGCTGCGCGAAGCCCTGTCGGCTGAAACCAAGGACGAAACCCTCAAAGGCGAGGTCGAGATTGACGGTGCTTACTTTGGTGGCGTGGTGCGCCCTGAGAACCGCGTAGAGGACCGCAAGGACCGTCGCATGAAGGAACACCAGTCAGACCGCCGCCGCGTTGTAATCGCCCTGCGCGAGCGCCCTGGCCGCACCTTGACGTTCATCCGTCATCGCGAGTCCGAAGGCGTGGAAATTGCCCGCGCTCGCATGCTGGCCGGTTCCAAGCTGTTCGCGGACGAAGCCAATCATTGGGACGCGCTGGAGGCTGATTATGCTTCGACCCGTATCAATCACTCGGAAAGCTACAGCGACGGCCACGGCAAGCACACCAACATGGTGGAAAGCTATTTCAGCCGCCTTGGCCGCATGGTCGCCGGTCAGCACCACCACGTTTCGCACCGCTACCTCTACCAGTACGCCAATCATGCCGCATGGCTTGAAGATCACCGTCGCCGGTCAAATGGCGGAAATGCCTTCGCCCTCCTTGGCGGCGCGCTCAATCATTCGGTGTCGCGGGTCTGGGCTGGCTACTGGCAGCGAGGCAATGCTTGACCGACTATGCCAAAACTGGCATATAGACGGCTCTAGTGTTTTGTTTGAGTGACGACCAGAGAGAGAGACAGGGAGAATAACCATGGAAAAACATATGGCAGCGATCAAACAGGAGCGCATCGAACGTGAAGGAAGCAATTTTCTTGGGTTCTACCCTCGTTGAACTTCGTGGTTTCCCCAAAGAGGTCAGAGACGAAATAGGGTTTGCGATAGAAACTGCGCAGATTGGAGGCAAGGCAATCAACGTCGTGCCTCTCGTAGGATTCAAGGGCGCAGGCGTCTTGGAGGTCATCTCAGATTTCGACACCAATACGTACCGCGCTGTCTACACGGTCCGATTCCATGAAAGCGTCTATGTGCTTCATGCGTTTCAGAAAAAATCAGTGAGAGGCATCGCGACGCCACGCCGTGAGATGGACCTCGTAAGGTCGCGCCTCAAAGAGGCACAGAAGCACTATGAAGAAGAACGAAAGCAAAGAATTGCGGAGCAAAAAAATGTCAGGACGAAAGGGTGAGCCCGTCACCTTCACCAGAAGTTCTGGAAACATTTACGCTGATCTGGGCATTCAGCACGATGTAAAAGACGAGCTAAAGATCGCTATTGCTCGTGAGATTTGCGCACTCATCGAAGAGAAGGGTTTGACGCAAAAGGAAGTTGCAGCGATCCTTGGCACTGATCAGGCGAAAGTATCCAACATCACAAGAGGTCGGCTTTCGGTGTTCAGCGTAGACCGGCTAGTGAATTACCTTACTGCGCTTGGCCAAAACATCGACATCCATTTCAGCAAAAGCCAGCAAGAGCAAGGCCGTGTCATCGTGCATACGCCAATGGCGGCGGTGGGTTAGTCCCCCACCGTTTTGCCATTTCTAGGCGCTTGGCCTTCCGTCGCCGCCAGCCCTTTGCCGTCTTGATATTGTTCATGAGCGGCTTCACGAGTGCGGCATCCCACCCCTTCGCCCCTACGATGCGTGTTGCGGTCTCACGGTTCGACGCGCTGCCGTCCGCTTCGTGCTTCAAGATGAGCCGGTAAAGCTCGCCCTTGCGGAACCGGCTTGGCGTGCGCCGTAGCGGCACGATAAGCGCCGGGTCGCCCTTGTAGCCAAGGATCGCCAGCACCGCGTCTATGTGCGGTAGCTGGTGAGCCAGGCTCGCCCCGTTGTACCGGATCGCGCCTGATATCTCCGAGCGCTTCGCCACCAGCGTATTGATGGCGTGTTCGTATCGGGTGGAACGGACGATGGGCGCTACTCTCGGCATCCCCGGATTTTATGGGAACCCACTCAAAAGCGCGTGCGGGAAGTTGGTGCTTTTGCTACATAAGGCCGCACAAGTGCATCCCCATGCCTGACTGGCAGTGCGCTTCGCCGCAGGAAGAGTCCCGTTACTTTCCCGGCCTGGCAGGCCAGCTTGTCTCGGCGCCGCTGAATTCCGATCTGCAAAGCGGCCTCATCCCGTCACGCCCTGTGAAAAAAGGGCAGGAGGGCTACGGCTTCCCTTTCAGCGTCAGCCGCTGAACGCTTGAGCCGGCTCTACGGCTATTCGGCTGGGGTTTTCCGAAGCTTTTCTAACACAAAGAGCTTGCCCTGGCGCACGGCGTACTCGATTGATTGCGCCTTCGCCAGATGTGCCGCAATCGCGCTGGCCAGCATGCAGCCCGTCCCGCGCATCGATCCGGCAAGACGCGGCGTGTCAAAGCGGACTGGTTCGTGATCGGGGCGCAACAGAATATCGGTTGATTGCGGTCCCGATGCATGGCCGCCCTTGATCAGCAGAGCCCGCGCGCCGGCTGCCAGCAATTCTTGGCCTTGCCACACTACGCCGTCCTCATCCACTGCCCGCTCCGAGCCAACAAGGAGTGCCAGCTCGAAGAGATTGGGGGTGACCAGACGGCAAAATGGCATCAGATCGCATTTCAGGGCGGCGATGGCGCCGGCTTCCAGGAGCGCCCGGCCTGACGTCGACGCCAGCACCGGGTCGAGCACTGCCGGCACCTGCGGATTTTCGCGCAGCACTCCGGCAACCGCAATGACGATCTCCACCGTGGCGAGCATGCCGATCTTGATGGCCGCCACTTTGTTGGCCTGCAACCCCGCACGCATCTGACCGGCCACCAGACCGGGTTGCATAGAGTGGATTTCCATGACCGCATGGTGCGTCTGCACCGTTAGCGCGGTGACAGCAAGGCAGGTGCGCACGCCAATGGAAGAGATCATCTCGATATCGCGTGCAATTCCAGCCCCACCGCTGGAGTCTGATCCGCCGACCACGAGCACATGCGGTTCTCGCCTCAGCGCCATGGCTTTGTCTTTTCGATCCATTCTCGCGTGCGCGCTTCGGGATCGGCATTAAACGTGATGTCGGTGACCACCGCCGCGGTGTCCGCACCGGCCTCGAAGACACCGTCGAGCCGGTCGGGGTTGAGGCCGCCGATGGCGACCAATGGGATCGGCGCCACCCTATGCTTCCACTCGCTGATCCGCTCGAGCCCTTGCGGCGCCCATCTCATCTGCTTCAGGATGGTGGGATAGATGGGGCCGAGCGCGATATAGTCGGGCTCGGCAGCGATGGCCGTTTCCAGTTCGAGATGATCGTGCGTGGAAAGCCCGAGCTTCAATCCGGCGTACTTAATCGCCAGCAGGTCGGCCGCAGCCAAATCCTCCTGGCCGAGATGGACGAAGTCGCAGCCTTCCTCGATTGCCGTGCGCCAATAGTCGTTGACGATCAGTTGGCAACCATGGACCGCGCAGACGCCGTTCGCGCGGCGGATTTCCGTCCGCAGCGTGGCCTCGTCCCTATCCTTGATGCGCAACTGAACCATCTTAACGCCAAGCGGCACCAGCCGTTCGATCCAGGCGGCGCTGTCGAGGATCAGGTAGAAGGGATCGAGCTTCATGAAAATACTGCCCTGCCGATGGTCGGTGTCGATGGTATGGCGACGTCGCGCGGTTCGAGCATTCCGGAGCTGAAAGCTTCACGACCGGCCTCGACCGCCTTGCCGAACGCGCGCGCCATGCCGACCGGATCGGCCGCCCTGGCGACCGCCGTGTTCAGGAGCACGGCGTCAAAGCCGAGTTCCATGACAGTCGCCGCGTGCGACGGCCGTCCGAGCCCCGCATCCACAATCAGCGGAACGCCCCGGAAATGCCCGCGCATTGAGCGCAGGGCCGGAATGTTGACCGGCCCGAGGGCGGAACCGATCGGTGCACACCAGGGCATCAAGACCTTGCAGCCCGCCGCAAGGAGTCGCTCGGCGACGACGAGGTCGTAGGTGGTATAGGGGAATACATCAAAGCCGTCCTCGCACAGGATGCGGGCGGCTTCGACCAGGCCGAAAACATCCGGCTGCAGCGTGTCATGGTTGCCGATCACTTCGAGCTTGATCCAGTTGGTACCGAAAACTTCGCGCGCCATCTTCGCAGTCGTGACAGCTTCCTTGACGGAGTGGCAGCCAGCAGTGTTGGGCAGGATTCTGACGCCGAGCGATCGGATCAACGACCAGAATTTTTCGCCGGCCCTGCCGCCTGCCATCTCACGGCGCAACGAGACGGTCACCACCGCCGTGCCCGATGCCCTGACCGCATCGGCAAGGATGGCCGGCGAAGGATACTGAGCCGTGCCGAGAAGCAGTCGGGAGGGAAGCGTCGTTCCAAGAAGGTCGAACATGCTAGCCGCCCTGCATGGGCGAGAGGATTTCAATCCGGTCGCCGTCGTTCAACTGGAATTCCGCCCGGTTGGCTTTGTGCACGAGGTCGTTGTTGACGGCGGTCGCGAGCCAATCGCCCTCATAGTCAAGCGCGGCAAGCAGCTCGGCCAGCGTGGTGGCGGCAACCTCATGCGCTTCGCCGTTGACCATCAGTTTCATGAGCAAGCTCCTTGGTTCTGTCTTGACTGAAAACCAGCTTGGCAGCCTGGCGCGCCATGGCGGGAGCCAGGAGAAAACCGTGACGATAGAGGCCGTTGATCGCGATGATTTCACCGTTCGTTTCGACGCGCGGCAAATTGTCGGGAAAGGCTGGGCGGACGCCGACACCGGTTTCAACGATCTCGGCCTCGCCAAAGGCCGGGTGGAGGGCATAGGCGGTACCCAGAAGCTCCATCATGGAGCGCGCCGTGATTGGTCCGGCGGACTGGCTTTCAATCATCGTCGCACCAACCATGAAACGGTGATCGGTGCGCGGCACGGCATAAAGCGGAAAGCGCGGATGCAGCAAACGGACCGGCCGCGACAGCGAGACATCAGGCGTGCGAAGGATCAGCATTTCGCCGCGAACGCCACGCAGCCTGTCATAGGCCGCTGCCATTCCCATGCAGTCTATCTGACGGGCGAAACCCGAAACAGGCCGGGCGTCGGCGCCGAAGCGGAACTCGACCCCCGTGGCCGCGAGCTTGTCATGAAGTGCCGCCATCGCCTGGCGTGGGTCGAGGTGAGCCTCGTCGGGGAAGAGCAATCCACGCCGGAAGCGGCCGGCGAGGTCGGGTTCCAGGAGCGCAATTTCATCTTCCTCGACACGCCGATAGCCCGTCGTGCGGCTGGCGAACCGGTCGAGCTCGCCCGCATCGCGCGGCGCGGCCAAGACCAGCGTTCCCCGTCGTGCTACCAAGCCTGGCGTTGCGGCGTCCCACCAGTCGGCGGCGTCGCTTCCGAGATCCAGCACCGGCTGCTCGGCGCTTTCACGCTCGCACCACGGCGCCAACATGCCACCGGCGAACCACGACGCATTGCCCCCAAGGGCAGGCCTTGTCTCGGCAACGGTAACCGCCGCGCCGCGTGCGGCGAACTCGAAGGCGGCGGTGAGGCCAGCAACGCCCGCTCCTTTGACCAAGAGCTTCATGATGGCTCACGTGGCTGAGGTATGAGCGGTGCGCCGGTCTCGTCCGCCGGCAGGTAGAGATCACCGCCCTCGCCGTATTTCGCCGCCATCGCCGCCATGCCCTCTTTCTGCGCCTCGGCGCGGATGTCGTGGGAAATTCGCATCGAGCAGAATTTCGGTCCGCACATCGAGCAGAAATGCGCCACCTTGTGCGCTTCCTTGGGCAAGGTCTGGTCGTGGAAGGACCGCGCGGTTTCGGGATCGAGCGACAGGTTGAACTGGTCCTCCCAGCGGAACTCGAAGCGCGCGCGGGAAAGCGCATCATCCCTGACTTTCGCTGCCGGATGGCCCTTCGCCAGGTCGGCGGCGTGGGCGGCGATCTTGTAGGTGATCACGCCGATCTTGACGTCGTTGCGATCGGGAAGGCCGAGATGCTCCTTGGGCGTGACGTAGCAGAGCATGGCGGTGCCGAACCAGCCGATCATCGCGGCGCCAATGCCTGAGGTGATGTGGTCGTAGCCCGGCGCGATGTCGGTCGTCAGCGGTCCAAGCGTATAGAACGGCGCCTCGTCGCAGACGGCGAGTTGCTTGTCCATGTTCGCCTTGATTTTGTGCATCGGCACGTGGCCAGGCCCCTCGATCATCACCTGGCAATCCTTCGCCCAGGCGATCTGCGTCAGCTCGCCGAGCGTTTCCAACTCGGCGAACTGCGCCGCGTCGTTGGCATCGGCGATCGAGCCCGGACGAAGGCCGTCGCCGAGCGAGAAGGAGACGTCGTAGGCTCTGGCGATGTCGCAGATCTCCTCGAAATGCTCGTAGAGGAAGCTTTCCCGGTGATGGTGCAGGCACCATTTGGCCATGATCGAGCCGCCGCGCGAGACGATACCCGTCACCCGGTCGACGGTCAGCGGGATGTAATGCAGCCGCACGCCGGCGTGGATGGTGAAATAGTCGACGCCTTGCTCGGCCTGCTCGATCAGCGTGTCGCGGTAGACCTCCCAGTTCAGATCCTCGGCGATGCCGTTGACCTTTTCCAGCGCCTGATAGAGCGGCACCGTACCGATCGGCACCGGCGCATTGCGCACGACCCAGTCGCGGATGTTGTGGATGTTGCGGCCGGTCGACAGGTCCATCACCGTGTCCGCGCCCCAGCGGATCGCCCAGACCATTTTTTCGACCTCTTCAGCCATCGACGATGTGACGGCGGAGTTACCGATATTGGCGTTGATCTTCACCAGGAAATTACGGCCGATGATCATCGGCTCGCTTTCGGGATGGTTGATGTTGGCGGGAATGATCGCCCGTCCGCGCGCCACCTCGTCGCGGACGAATTCGGGCGTGACGAAATCGGGCAGCGTCGCGCCGAAAGCCTCGCCGTCGCGCTCAAGCTTGCCGCGCAGGATCTCGCGACCAAGGTTCTCGCGGATGGCGACGAACTCCATTTCGGGTGTGATGATGCCGGCGCGCGCGTAGGCAAGCTGCGTCACCGCCTTGCCTGCTTTGGCCCTGAGCGGTCGGTGGCGGATGGGAAATTCTGGCGTCAGGCGTTCGCCCGTCGCGAATCCGTTGTCCTCCGGCCGGACATGGCGGCCGTCGCAGACCTCGACATCGCCGCGCGCCAAGATCCATTCGTGGCGAAGCCGGGCCAGGCCTTTTTCGATGCTGGTTTCGACAGCCGGATCGGTATAGGGGCCCGACGGATCGTAGACGGTGACGGGCGGTTCGCCGGCTGTCGGATGGACGGAGATTTCGCGCATCGGCACCCTGATCTGCGGGTGGATGGCACCGGGCTTGTGGATCTTACGCGAAGCAGGCAGCGGTCCCGTTGAGACGGCTGGGGTGAGGGCATTCATCTTGAGGCTCCTTTGCTCATGCATTGGAGACCCAGTTCTGTGCCGGAAGGATGAAAAGACGCTTCTGTCGACCTGCCGAAACAGGACCTCGGGCGTAAACTCCCGCAAAGCGCTTGCACCGTCCCTACGCCAGTATGAACTGGATCAGGTTCAACGGGTCACTGCGCCGCGAAAGCCAGCAGTATCTCAGCCCCTTGCCGGGACTCCCCTGGTGAATGCCTCAGGTTGAACGGGCCGGGGTTGTCTTGTCAAGCGCATGTTCGTCCTGCGGCGGCGGTGGGCGGCAATCAAATTGGGCCCAAATTGGGCCGACGGCCTCGCCACGGGTCGCGGAGAAGTTCCGCGGGAGATAGGGCAGGTGTGGCCAAAGCTGCATTTGCCTCGTCAAACTTGATGTGACATTGACGTAGACGGAACTGCTGCGTTTCAAGGATCTTAAGCCGTCAATGCCTGATCGGAACAGAACTGGTGGGCCGCCCGAACGCCCCACAAACATCGTGCTCTCGATCACCTCCTATTGTCGCCGGAAAAGGGGTGATCGACCAATCGATCAAGTCGACCGCTCGCTGAAGGGCGCCCTCGGTTTCAGCACGGCTGGGCGAAGTGGCAATGACATGTCCAATCCAGTCTCGGAAATCCCCCTTCCTGACGATCGGTGTCTTGGGTTCAACATTCAATTTGACCTCGGCCACACCTGATATAGCAGCTGCCTGAGTGTCGCCACCAATCCAGTCCAGGGTGCCATCTTGATCAGGAAGCAGGAATCGCGCGGCCGCAGTATGTGAATGCTTTTTGCGCAGATCCCATTCCTCGCCAATGACAAGCTTGATGTGCTCGGTGACGAGGTCGACACCGTAAGCTAACTGGACCAGTTGAGGGTCGGGCGCGCCACTAAGACGCGGATTGACTTCAATGACAACTGGACCGCGTTTCGTGCACCGGAGTTCAATGTTAGTTGGCCCCCAGCCAAGGCCGAGAGCCCGCAAACAGCTCAGCGAAACATCGGCGATGCGCTCACGCTCCTGATCGGTTAGCAGGGCCGGATATGTCACCTCACGTATGACGAAATGGGGGAGGGGACCAAAGTCATTGGCGCAAATCGCAACGACCTCATTCCCCATAACATTAATGCTATAGAACGGGCCCTGTGCGAATTCTTCGACGAGTATTTTCGGTGTAGACCGCCATATGTGCTTTCCGCCCAATAGATAGGTCGTATGTTCGGCTACGTCTTCGAGGCTGCGGCACAATCGGACACCGATGCTGCCGCTGCCTACTGCCGGCTTAAGAATCACGGGCAGGCCGATCTCTGCAGCCGAGCTTTCTACCTCCGCCGCATTCGTTGCCAACCGATAAGCCGGTATTGGAACGCCGGCCTGCGCGAGGAGTTGGCGTTGCTTGAATTTGTCGCAGCTTCGTTCAATCGATTCAGGGTTCGGTCCCGGTAGATCGAAATGCCGGCAAAGCTTGCCAACTGTCGCATAGATCGATTCATGGTCCCCGGCAAAGCCAGTAATGCCAGCAATGTCGTGGGTAGCACGCAGCCGCGAACATTCGCGGACCAACGCTTCGAGATTGCCAGTGTCGACACGGATTGCCTCAACGTTTTCCGCCGAAAGATAGTCGTACCGAGGTGGATCAGCCGTCAGAGTAATTGGATGAAGACCAAGACACTGAGCCGCTTGGACGTATAGCTGACCAGTACCCCTATGGCCTTCGACCAATATGAGCGCTCTTCTTCTTACCATTGCTGTTAATCCCGATGTTGCGTGCTGGCGGCGGTCCGAGGGTACCGGCGTCACTTTTATGGCCGTGCCGGACCTCAGACTCGCGGTGCCGTACCATTGTCAACGACTGACGGTTGTAAAAATCTTGTAAATTGATTTGAAGGATCTGTTGCAGCGTTGTTGATTAGGGCGGCGTCGGAGGCTTGCTCCGTTCAAACCAGGTTAGCTGGGGTTGGTGTGTGATCCCGTGGGCCTGGGCGTGACCTACCCCTCGGGTAGGGCACGCCAAGCCACATCAAACTCGCAGCACAAGAACATGCGCTCTGGTCATACCGGCTCATGGTGAGCCCTGAATCTGGAACCGGCCCGATGTGTAAGCAGCGAGTCGTCAAACGGCCCCATTCAATCATGGAGTCACATCATTTAAGATCGCGAAAGCTGTCATTGCGGGTTACGGAACTGCTTTCCGTTGACATTCGAAGATGCGATCGGGCGTCAGAACCGGATCGCGGACCGCCGCTTCCACCTCGGCGAGCCCGGCTGATATAATCAGGTCTGAGGCTGCGCGCCCTGTCGTTCCCAGCATTTACATTAGGCAGCCTTGCCAAGATTGTCCCGCTGCAGAACCTGCCTGAGCGCATCGACGAACGTCCGAATATCTGTCGTACTATGGGCAGGCGTAACCGTCACCCTGAACCGCTCGGTTCCCACCGGAACACTCGGCGCCAGAATTGGCTGAACGTATATTCCATGCTGATCTAGAAGCTGGCGGGACGCTTCCTTGCAACGGAATGGATCACCAATAAGCACAGGAATGATGTGGCTTCGGGTCGGCATGACGGGGATGCCCGCCTCTTTCAGCAGTCCGACTAAAAGTTTCGTTTTCCGGTGCAGATCAATTCGTTCTGAATCTGAATCGCGAAGATGGCGCAGCGCTGCCAGCGCACCAGCCGCTAGGGCTGGCGCAAGCGCCGTGGTGAAAATGAAACCGATCGAGAAGCTTCGTATGCTGTCAACAATGGAGGCAGGTCCGGTCACATAACCCCCCATCGAGCCGAACGCCTTACCTAGCGTTCCTTCGATGATGGTTGGACGATCCATGATGCCAAGTTCCGCGGCAATGCCGGCGCCTTTCGGACCGTACATTCCCGATGCATGAACTTCATCCAGAAACGTCATTGCGCCAAATTCGTCCGCCATGTCACAGATATCTTTGATCGGTGAAATGTCACCGTCCATTGAATATACCGATTCAAAAACAATGATCTTGGGTCTTGCAGGATTTACACTGCGCAGAAGCTCCCGCAAATGCGCAACGTCGTTATGCCGGAAGACGCGCTTTTCGGCCCGGCTGTTGCGGCATCCACTAATAATTGAAGCGTGGTTGTGCTCGTCAGAAAAAATAATTGTGTCCGGCATCAAAGATGCCAATGTACTCAATGATGAATCGTTTGAGCTGAAGCCGGAAACAAAAATCAATCCTGCTTCCTTATTGTGGAAACCTGCAAGCTCCCGCTCGAGCAACACGTGATAATGGTTGGTGCCACCAATGTTGCGGGATCCTCCCGATCCTGCGCCGTTGGCATCGATGGCGCGCTTCATTGCCGATAGCACTTTGGGGTGCTGCCCCATACCGAGATAATCATTAGTGCACCAAATGGTTATCTCTTTTCGGCCGTCGGGCCTATTGAGCCAGGCCTTTGGGAAGTTGCCAGACTGACGCTCCAGATCGGCAAATTCACGATACCCGCCACGGCCTTTGAGTTGCTCGATTCTTCCGGCGAAATACTGCACATAATCCAAATCAATCTCCTGTTGGGAAGCCGTTTTTCGGCGCGCTCAGTGCTGCTTCACAGCGCACCTGCGCCGGCCCATCGCGTCGCATCCCTCGACAAGCACCAGCAAGATTGGATTTCGACTACGCGCTTGATCTTGCGGGGGTTTCGGCCGCTCCAGCTAATTCGGGTAACGCGCCCCAAAGTGCAAGTGAAGAGAATGTTAAATCTATTTGTTACTGAAATGTTTGAAATTGCATAGTGTCGCAAGGGATTTCATAATTCTGGCCAGTCGTCGTTCGATTCCTGTCGCGGCCTTGTCAGAGCTGCGCTCGGCGGGCTTTCGGCCCGAGAGCCGCAATGCGCGAGGGCCGCGTCTTGTCGCGCAACAGCCCTTGAAGCCCTTCGGCGGCGAAACGCTCTGCAAACGCCATACGCAGCTTTTGGACTTGCTGGCCTGCCGGATCATCTTGACGGTGCCGTCGTCATCGTCGGTCCAGCCGGTTCGGAGTCGCCTCAGAATCGGAAATTTCTGCCCATCAGACTGGAAATTGACATGTAAGCTTCCCGGCTCCTTCAGATGTCATCATCTCTCGCACACCAACTCATGCCACGCAGATGAGATCGCGCCTTTTTCTGTCGTCACATTCCATTGTCAGAATCGGAAAAGAAGGGTCTCCTTGTTTTTATATGAAACAAAATTTCACAAATAATTATGAAAACCGACATGTTTGCTGCAGACAATTAACGTGCACGTACTTGTCTGCCGCTGAGTAACAAAATATAGGCAGCGATTATAACTTATAAACGTAGTGAAACGCGTCAATCGACATTTCCGTACATCTGCAGCAGAGACGAGGGGAGTCCCATGGGCCCTATGAAGATGCAGCCCGAGGAGATGGGCAGCCTGTCCGCGCGGATTTACAGCAAGGTGCGGGATGGCTTGATCATCGGCAATTTCGCGCCGGGCGATCGTCTCCTTATGCAGGATCTTGCCGAGCAGCTCGGAACCAGCATTACGCCGGTGCGCGAAGCCTGTCTGCGGCTCGTCAGCGAGCAGGCGCTCGAGTTGCGCTCCGGCAGGTTCGCCGCGGTGCCAGACCTCAGCCGCGCGCGCTACATTCAGATCAAGCTGATCCGCGTGGCACTTGAAGGGCTTGCGGCAGAACACGCTGCCGACCATTTTGCCCCCGCCGATCTCGAACAGCTTGAGACCTTCCGCGCCTCATTTGTAGAGAGCCATAAGGCCGGTAATATCAAGGAAGCGCGATCCTCCAATCGCGCTTTCCACTTCGGCGTCTACCGCCTGTCGCGTATGCCGATGCTGATCGGACAGATCGAAAGCATGTGGGCCTCGATGGGTCCAATCCTTAACGTTTACGACCGGGAAATTCCGCGCGGGTACACCGGCGCGGAAGAACATGACCATCTCATCGAGGCCTTGAGGGCTGGCGACAGGAAGAGGGCCCGCGAGGCGATCGAGAACGACATCCAGCGAGGCTCACATGGTTTTCTGCGCTATTTCGACGAGCGCGGCTCCGGCTGAGCTGAATTGCCCTAAGCACCATCGATCTGCGCGACGCGCGGTGTGCGCAGGCCGGCTGTTTCCCCGCCGTCTACAGTCACGACCGTGCCGTTGACATAGCTCGATTGATTCGAAAGTAACCAAGCGACCACATCAGCGATCTCTTCAGGGGCACCGAAGCGGTTGGCAGGGATCCGCAGTTCGAGCTGCTTCTTGCGCAGTGCATCGCTTATGATGTTGCCCATCATGCGTGTTTCGATCTGGCCGGGGCAGACAGCGTTGAAGCGGATCTCCTCGCCGAACTCCAGCGCGAGTGCCTGCGTCAGCCCGATGACCGCGGCCTTTGAGGCGCAGTAGGCAGCGAGCCCTTCTTCGCCCGTCTTTCCGGCGATGCTGGCCATGTTGACGACTGAACCCCTCCCGAGCCGCAAGCCGTCCAGCGCATGACGGATGAAGAAAAAGACGCTGCGTGCATTAACCGCAAGGATCTCATCCCAATCGTCCTGGGTGGCGGTGGCGAAGGCAATGCGCTTCGACATGCCGGCATTGTTCACGAGCCCCGCGAGCCGGCCGTTGCCAAGTTCAAGCGCACGGTCGACGACACGGCGGCAATCGTCTTCACGGATGATGTCACCGGCAACGAACGTGACACCGTGATTGGCGCGTTCGAGCGCCGCGCCCGCTTCTGCATCTCGGCCGGTCGCCACCACTCTGGAACCGGCAGACGCAAGTTTCTCCACGCAGGCCCGCCCAATCCCGTGCGTGGCGCCTGTTACGATGATCATTCCAATTCACTCCATTGCGTATTTGGCAACCGCACAGTTTGGGGGGCTCGCTTTTGGGCCAATCCCCGCCCCATCAAATCATGACGAACAACGTTGTCGTCACCTAGGATCAGTGGATCAAGTTGTGACGCAGGTTAAAGCCGGTGGACTGGCCCAAGCGCCGCGCCGTCGGCCCAACGGCTAGATTGGCGATACTGCGCATGTGGCCATGTCTTTCCTCGCGTGATGGGGTGTTCCCTAGAAGCGGAGCAATATGCGGGTGTGACGACCGATAAGGCGGACCGGCTATTCCGATAGGGACATCCATACTGTCGCATGACCGACTCGTCACCCCCGCAAGGCCAGTAATGCCAGAAGTGCTGCACAATACGCCAAGAACGCACACCGACCAATCAGTGTTTCGACTGTTCGCCGCACACGGGATCGGCCTCTCAGCTGGCAAAACCATGTCGCAATGGCTTGACGTGCATCGCGATTTACGAGCCTGGTGACGCGGGACTTGCGCCGGCACGCCATCAAGGGAACCGGCCGCGACGGCTTGCCGGCGGGGGCTGTGCTGCCCTGCCCCTGCTCAGCAGCACCACCCACTAAGCATCGGGAACCCGCGTTCCATTTAGAAGCCTCCACGTTGCGGGCCTTTGCCCGGCTGCCGGGAGAATGAAGTCGCAAGACAACACCCGCAATCCGGGCGCCGACCTCTAGGAAGAACTCAGGCTGGCAAGCGCCAGACGAGAGAAGTTGGAAAGCGGCACGGTCGTGCGCGGGAACCGTCATTTCAACAATCATCCGACCGCAGCGTGTTATGGCACGCTGCGGTGCGGTTCAGCGCGGCTGTTGCAGCACGCGAATGCACTGGGCACATCTCCTCCCTAAAGACCCTATGACGATTTGGTCGATAGCGAAGTGCGGCTGCTGACCAATGGCTCTGTATTCGAAGGCCACGCTGACCGCTTTGACTTATTCGCCGGCGCTTGATGTCAGGCAACTCGATCGACAAGCCGCATACCGGTCGGTCGCGAGGAAGCCCACATCGCCGAGGCCAGTTGCATGGCTGCTGTCTCCGACCTCGCCTTTCGTCAAATGGATTGTGATCCCGGTCGAGGCAGCGAAACCGCGATTGAAGACACCTTCCCGGCTGAGCACCGGCTAATGAAAACCCTATTGACTTATAACTTATAAGTAGTACGGTAGCACTGTGAAAATGAACAACGGCGCGGATGGCCCTGAAGGCGAACTCGCCTAGACGGTACTACGATCCGCCAGCAAGCCTCTGCTCCCAAGGCAGACCGCGGAGCCGGCGAAATCGCGGGCCCCGGACCCGGGAACACACGAAAATGGGGAATCACATGACCAAGAATCACGCTTTCCGATCCATGCTCGCGGCGGCTTTCGTCACCGGCGTGGCCGTCCTGCCCAACGCCGCCCAGGCCAAGGATTGGTGGCCCTTCAAGATCAACTCGGCCAAGGGCGGCGATCTGAAAAAAGTCGAGGCACTCGACTATGTGCCGCTGGAAAAGGCCGAGAAGCCTTGGAACCTGTGCGTCTTGTTTCCGCACCTCAAGGACAGCTATTGGGTCTCGGTCGACTACGGTATCGTTGAGGAAGCAAAGCGCCTGGGTGTCAAAGTGACGGTCCTGCAGGCTGGCGGCTATGACGCGCTGCCCAAGCAGCTGTCGCAATATGACGATTGCGTCGCATCCGGTGCCCAGGGCATCCTCGTCGCCGCCATCTCGGAAGCCGGCCTGGCGGCCAAGCTGAAGGAGGGCGACGCCAAGGGTCTTGTCCAGATCGCCGTCGCCAATCCCATCCTGGAAACTCCGATCACCGCGCGCATCACGCCCGATACCTACCAGAAGGGTTTTCAGGAGGGTGAGTACCTCAAGAAGTATCTCGGCGACAAAAAGACGACCGCAATCGGCCTGCCGGGTCCGCAGGGATCGGGTTGGGCGGAGAGCTATATGGCGGGCTTTCGCGACAGCATCAAAACCGGCAACATCAAGCTCGCGGCCGAGCTCTATGGTGAGCCCGGCGTTCCGCAAAGCCTGCGCCTCGTCGAGGACGCCCTGCAGACCTATCCGGATCTCAATGTCATCTGGGGCGGGGCTGCTGCGGCGGAAGCGGCCGTCAGCGCCGTCGCCGACGCTGGCCGCGACGATGTCGTGATCATGTCGTCTTACGAGAACCAGACGATGCTGAAGCTGGTCAAGGAAGGCAAGGTGCTTGGCTTTGCCGCCGAGTATCCGGTGATGATGGGCCGCATCAGCGTCGACCTCGCGGTGCGCGCCTTGGAAAAGAAGGACTATGAGAAGGTTCTGCTGGTCGCGCCGGGTATCGTGACCAAGGACAACGTCGACAAAATCGACCCGACGCAGATTTTCGCGCCCGATGGGTGGAAGCCTGAATTTTCGGTACAATAGTCGCATCTTCGATGGGCGGTAGACCTCGGCCTTGGCCTGCCGCCCGTTTTGCTTCGAGTTCGGTGGTGTCAGCGATGCTTGAACTTACGGGTATGACGAAGCGTTTCGGGGGGGTGGTGGCGCTTGACGGCGTCGATTTCACGCTGCTGAGCGGTGAGGTCCATGCCCTTCTCGGCGAAAACGGCGCCGGAAAGTCGACGCTCATCAATCTGATAGCGGGAACCTACGGCTGGACCGAAGGCTCTTGCCGTATCGACGGCCAAACCGTTTCCGCGCTGACCCCACAGAAATCCCGCGATGCCGGGGTGGCGGCTGTGTTCCAGGAATTCAGTCTTGTCCCCGACCTCACGGTCGAGGAGAACCTGTTTCTTGGACGCGAGATCAAGGGAAGGCTTTTCCTAAATCGGCGCGCGATGCGTGCCCGCGCGGAAGAACGCTTCCGCGACGTTGGCTTTCACGTCGAGCTGGACAGCAAGATCGAAACGCTGACCCGGGCGCAAAAGCAGATGGTCGAGATTGCCAAGGGCATGCTTTCGGATGCCAAGATACTCATCCTCGACGAACCGACCGCGTCGCTTACCGACGGTGAAGCGGAAAAACTGTTCGCCGCAATCGCGGGCCTCAAGGCGCGGGGCGTCGGCATCATCTATGTGTCGCATCGCATGGCCGAGATCCGTCGGCTCGCGGACCGTGTCACGGTCTTGCGAGGAGGGCGCAAGATCGACACAGTGGCCATCGCCGCGGCATCGGACGCGACCCTGATCGAGATGATGGTCGGCCAGCCGGTCGAACGACTTTATCCATCAATTAGCCAGCGCCCCGCCGAAATCGTGCTGGCGACCAGGGGGATCAGTGTCTCCGGCACCCTATCCGATGCCTCCATCGTGGTCAGAGCTGGCGAAATCGTCGGCCTGGCGGGCCTGGTTGGCTGCGGTCGTAGCGAACTTTGCCGAGCCGTATTCGGCCTGGAGCGTGTGACGTCCGGTGAGATCGAACTCCATGGCGAGGTGGTCAGAGCGCCAGTGCCGCACAGCATGTTGCGTGCTGGACTTTGTTACTACCCGGCCGATCGCGGCGCCGAGGGACTGGCGCTTGGCCGGCCAGGCCGCGAGAATGTGACCATGGCCGCGCTCGACGACCCGAGACTGTCCCAGGCCGGACTGCTCAAGTTCTGGCGCGAGCGCCGGGCGATAGCCGCGCCGTTGAAGACACTGGGTCTACGACCGATGGCGCCGGAACGCGCGGCGTCGTCGTTTTCGGGAGGAAACCAGCAGAAACTCGTGCTGGCGCGCGGTCTGATGCGTCCTGTCTCGGTCCATATTTTCGATGAACCGACGGTCGGCATCGACGTGGGCGCTAAAAGCGAGGTCTACAGGCTTATGAAAAGCCTGGTCGAGAATGGCGCGGCTATTCTGCTGTCATCGTCCGAACTGCCAGAGCTCGTTCACCTGGCCAACCGCGTCTATGTCATGCGCGAAGGGCGCATAGTCGCCGAACTCAAAGCCGACGGCATCACCGAGGCCACTGTGCTGCGTCACTATTTCGACGCCGAAACCGGCGCCACGGAGGCAGCATGAGCCCTGACACGCTGCGGCGCCGTTTTCTGGAAACCGGCGGGATCGTCATCCTGCTTCTGGTCGCGGTTGCGGCCGCGGCCGCGATCATCGAACCGCGTTTTCTGAACCGCCTGAACATCCTCAACGTCCTGCGCAATTTCTCCTTCCTGGCGGTTCCGGCGATCGGCCAGATGATCGTCATGACCACGGGCGGTTTTGATCTGTCGGTCGGTGCCACCATGGCGTTGGCCTCAGTGGTCACAGCCGCGGCGATGGCCGCGATGCCCGACGCGCATGGGCTCCAGCTGCTGATGCCGGTAGCGCTGGCCTTGGCCTGCGGCGCCTGTGTTGGCCTGGTAAACGGCACGCTGGTGGCGCGCCTTTCCCTATCACCTTTCATGGTGACATTGGCATCGTTGTCGATCGTCGCGGGACTTACGCTCTATTACACGCAGGGTATCCCGATCTATGGCGTTTCCGACGCCTTCGTCTATGCCATCGGGCGAGGGCAGGTGCTTGGCCTGCCGCCGGCCTTGCTGCTGGCGATCGTGGTGATCGCCATCGCCATCATTCTGCAGCGTCGGACCGCGCTCGGGCGCCACTTCTACGCCGTCGGCGGCAACGTCGGCGCCGCCCGACTGTCGGGAGTGCGCACACACCGTGTGTTGATTACCGCGTATGTGCTCTCCGGTCTCCTGGCCGCACTCACCGGCGTGCTAATCACCGCCCGTATCGGTTCCGGCCAGTCGACGATCGGCGGGACGCTCGGACTGGAGACGATCGCAGCGGCGGTGATCGGCGGCGTTTCATTGCGCGGCGGCTCAGGCCGCGCCGAGAACGTCGCCATGGCGGCGCTGTGCCTGGCGATCATCGCCAATGCGATGAACCTCACGCAGATCGACAGCAAATTCCAGACGCTGGTGCTGGGTTCGGTGCTCATCGGCGCACTGGCTTTCGACCGAATTGTTCAGGGGAGGCGGGCCAATGTCTGATCGTCCAGACATGGCGGCTCCGGTTGTTCTTGACCGCGCTCGCCCGGACATCCGCCAGTTCGCGTCGCAGGCCAAGCTGCCGGGGCTCGTATTCCTGGCCCTGCTGGGTCTCGGTCTGCTCGACCCGCGCATTGTTTCAAGCGGCAATCTCTGGAACATCGCGATCCAGACGAGTTATCTCGCACTGTTTGCCATGGCGCAGACCATGGTGCTGCTGACGCGCGGCTTCGACCTGTCGCTTGGCTTTACCGTCTCGCTCGTCAGCGTCATATCGGCGATGGTGATGACCGGAAGCGGCGATATGCCCATCCTGTGGGGGATCGCCGCTGGCCTTGGCGTCGGGCTGCTGATCGGCGGGCTGAACGGCGTCCTCATCGCCGGTATCGGCATCAATCCACTGGTGACGACGCTTGGCATGGCCAACATTGTCATGGCACTGGCGTCAACCGTCAGCGGCGGCTTTCCCGTGCCGGGCGTTCCCGAAGCCTTCACGGACGCCTTGGCGGAGGGACGGCTGATCGGCATTCCGGTGCCCATCCTGTTCGCCGCGCTGTGTTTCGCACTGCTGTTCCTGGTCCTGCGCTTCACCGTGTTCGGGCGCGGCCTGTATCTCATCGGCGCCAACCCTCGCGCGGCGAAGGCGGCGGGCGTTCGCACCGGACGCGTCGTTGCGATCGACTACGTGGTCTGCTCGCTGCTGGCCGCGATTGGCGCCATGCTGCTCACCGCGCGGACCGGATCGGGCGAGCCCAATCTCGGCGGCAACCTGACCCTGGAATCGATAGCGGCGGCGGTGGTCGGTGGCGTGCGCCTCACCGGCGGAGAGGGAGGCGTCACCGCGGCTCTGCTCGGTGCCCTGTTCATCACGGTCATTTCCAACGCCATGAACCTCATGCAGGTCGACGGCTATCTGCAGCAGGTTCTTTTGGGCCTCATCATTCTGGCCAGCCTGATACTGGGCCGCGATTACAAGAAACGCTAACAGCTTCGGACCTTAAATGGCTTATCAAGTCTGCATCGACATCGGCGGAACCTTCACCGATTGCCTGATTTCCGAGCCCGGTGGGAAAATCTCGATCTTCAAATCGCCCACCACGCCCGGCGAATTCGAGAAGGGATTCATCAACGTGCTGCACGTGGCGGCGGCCGGATACGGGCTCGATCCCGCGACGTTCATGACCAAGATCGACTTGATCGTACACGGCTCGACCGTCTCGACCAACGCGCTGGTCGAGCGCAAGACCGTCAAGGTCGGATTGATCCTCAACGAAGGACATCAGGACATCCTCGTCCTGCGCGAGGGGCCGCGCAAGGGCGCCTTCCAGTGGCGGCTCGACTATCCCGAGCCCTATGTCCCGCGCCACCTGACGAAGACGGCGCGGGGCCGCGTCGATGCGCGCGGGCGGGAGCTCACGCCTCTGTCGAGATCCGATGTCGAGGCGGCGATAGCCGACTTCCGGCGCTATGGGGTCGAAGCGATAGCGGTCGGTCTGCTTTGGTCGGTCATCAATCCCATCCATGAAACAACGGTGCGCGATATCATCGCGCAGGCATGGCCGGAGATCCCGGTCACGCTTAGCCATGAAGTCAATCCGATGTCGCGCGAGTACAAGCGCATCATCGCGGCCGCTATCGACGCGTCGATCAATCCGATCGTGCGCACCTACATCGAGGACTTGCGGCAAGCACTTTCGCAGGCGGGTTTCCAGGGCGAGCTGCTGCTCGCCAACTGCGTCGGTGGAATGATGCCTCCCGCCGAGATGCTGCGGCGGCCAATCTACAGCGTCATGTCGGGGCCGACGCTGGCGCCGATGGCCGCGCTGGCGCTGAGCGACGAAGCCAACGTCATCGTCGGTGACATGGGCGGCACCACCTTCGACGTCTCGGCTTTGCGTGACCACCAGATCATCGTCACCCCGGACAGCATGATCCACGACGACTCGCTGGGGATCGCGAAAGTCGATGTGAGATCGGTTGGCGCCGGCGGCGGGTCGATTGCCTGGGTCGACGATGGCGGCCTGCTTCGTGTCGGGCCGCAAAGCGCTGGCGCGCGGCCGGGGCCAGCATGCTACGGAGCGGGCGGCACCGCGCCGACGGTCACCGACGCCAATGTCGTGCTCGGCATCATTGACCCGGATTATTTTCTCGGCGGCCGGATCAAGATCAGCCGCGATCTGGCCGAGAAAGCGGTCGCGAGCATCGCGACGCGGCTCGGCATCCCGCTGCTCGACGCGGCTTACGCCATCCAGACCACCAGCAACCACAACATGGTCGGGGCCATCGAGGAAATCACCATTCGCGAGGGCATAAACCCACGCGACAGTTTCTTTGTCTGCGGCGGCGGCGCGACCGCCATCCACATCGCCGAGATGGCCGACATATTGGGCTTGAAACGCTACATGATCCCGCGCTTCATGGCTGGGTTGAGCGCGTTCGGCGGGTTGATCTCTGATATCACGCGCGAGGAAAGCGCGGTTTTCCTAACCTCGACCCGGCGCTTCGACGCCGCCGGCGTCTCCGACATCCTGGCGCGGTTGAAGGTGTCGGGCGAAGCATTCCTCGAACAGGCCGGTGTTGAGCCCGAGCTGCGGCGTTTCGAGTTCTCCTTTCTTGGTCGCTACGAATACCAGTCCTGGGAGATCGAGGTCCATTTCGAGGCCGATGAGGCACGTCTCGACGCGGAAAAACTCCCAATTCTCGTCGAAGCGTTCCATCAGATGCACGAACGCATTTATTCAATCAGATCCGACCGCGACGTCGTCGAATTCACCAACTGGAAGCTGCGCGCGGTGGGCAAGCGGGCCAATCAGGATGCCTGGAAAGACTTCAGGCTGGCCGACCAGGCGACAGCGCCGGTCGCCAAGACCCATCGGCCAGCTTATTTGCACGAAACCCGGCGGACGAGCTCTCTGCCCGTCTACGACATGGACCAGCTGGGCGCGGGGGCGGCGCTTGACGGCCCCTGCCTGGTTGAGGCGACGACGTTCACCGCCTTCCTCAAGGACAAGCATCGCGGGCGCGTCGACCCGCAGGGCAACATTGTCGTGACTGTCGATTGACACCAACCTTCCCGAGCAAGGCACCGTAAAATGAATTCACCTGTCATTCGCCTGGAGACACCAATGCGCCGCGTCGATCCGTTCCTGATGTCGGTTCTCAAAAGCCGGTTCGAGGCGGTCGTGCGGGAAATGACGCTGGTCGTGATGCGGGCCAGCCGCTCAGCGGTGATCAAGAACGCCCGCGACCTGAGCTGTGCGATCCTGACCTATGATCACCGCCTCGTTTCCACCGAGGACGCGCTGCCGATCCACGTCATGTCGATGGATCTGGCGACCCGTCCGATAACGGAGTTGTTCGACGATATCGCCGACGGCGACATCTTCCTCAACAACTGCCCATACACTGGCGGCACCCATCATGCCGACCTGATCATGGCGATGCCGATCTTTTTCGATGGCAAGCCGCTGTTCTGGGCCGTGGCGCTTTCCCATCACGCCGATACTGGCGCGCCGACGCCTTCGACCTATCTGCCATTCGCCAAGAACGTTTATGAGGAAGGCATCCACTTTCCCTGCGTGCGCGTGGTCGAACAGCACAGGGAGAAGCAGGACATCCTGCGCATCGGCATGATGCGCAACCGTGTTCCAGACATCTGGCTGGGCGACGTGCGCGCCCAGATCGGCGCCTGCAGGACCGGTCGACGCCGTCTATTGGAACTGCTTGAAAAATACGGCCGCGACACGCTGCTGGATTTCGTCGAGGACTGGTTCGACTACGGTGCACGTCGCGCCATGGCCGAAATCGCCAAATTGCCGAAGGGCAAGTTCTCCTACGAGGTCCGCCATGACCCGGTCCCCAGCGTGGCGGAGGAGGGCATCCCGGTCCGGATCACCATCGATGTCGACCCTGAAGCCGGCGAGATCACGGTCGATGTGCGTGACAACATGGATAACGTCCCTGGTGGTCTCAACCTTTCGGAAAACACCTGCACGGGCTCTTGCCGGATTGGCGTCTTCAACAATCTCGACGACGGCATCCCGCACAACGAGGGCGCCAAGAGCCGGATCAAGGTGTTGATGCGGGAGGGAAGCGTGGTCGGCAAACCCCGCTACCCCGTAGGCACCTCCGTGGCGACCACCAATGTCAACGACCGCTTGATCATTGCAGGCAATTGCGTGTTCTCGACCATGGGAGAACCCTATGGCCAGGCCGAGAGCGGCTCGCACCTGCCGGCGGGGATCGGCGTGATTTCAGGCAAGGATCCGTTCAAGGACGGGCAGCCCTACGTCAACCAGGTCTTCATTGGCTACGCCGGCGGCGGGGCGCGTCACGGCTATGACGGCTGGTTGACATATTGCGGGCCGGCGAATGGCGGCCTGATCGCGCTGGATTCCGTGGAGGTGGACGAATCCATGTATCCCATCATCATTGAATCGCGCGGCGTGGTGGCGGATACCCAAGGCATTGGCGAGTTCGAGGGTGCTCCCGCGGTGGGCGGTGTCTTCTATCCCGTCGACCACGAGATGACACTGGTCTACTCGGCCGATGGCACAACCTTTCCGCCGCGCGGCGTGCTCGGCGGCGGTGACGCCAAGGCCAGTCATAGTGCCAAGCGCGGCACGGACGGCAAGCTGCTGGAATTGCCCGCGTTCCATGAGGAGGCGTGTCGCGCCGGCGAGCGCATCGAGTTCGTTGCCTGTGGCGGCGGTGGCTACGGCGACCCGACCAAGCGCGATGTCCGCCGTGTCGCGGCCAGCGTTGACCGCGGCTGGCTGACGAGCGAAGCGGCTCGCCAATCCTACAAGGTGGCCCTGGTGCTGGACGCCGAGCAGGGCGTCTGGGTCGTCGACCAGGATGCCACCGCGCGCCTTCGGGCGGCCTGAGCCAGCGCGAAGAGAGGTCGCCAGCAAATGACCGGCGGCTTCGATCACGCCCGCTTGGCGGCCGCGTCCTGCTCGTCGAAATACCGCAACAGGTTCATGCCACCGCGCACGATGTCGCGTTCGATCGCCTTACGCGCCACCTTCTTGTTGCGGGTCCGGAACGCTTCGATCAGCGTCTCGTGCTCCTCCGCGCCGATGTAATCGTTCTCGGCCTGCAGATAATACACGTTAAGGATAGGGCCCATCGAGACCCACAGGCTTTCGATCTGGGCGATCAGCATATCCATCTTGGACAGGCGGTAGACGCCGAAGTGGAATTCACGATTGGCGCGACGGGCGCGGTCAGCATCGCCGGACGTTTCGCCGGCCACGAAATCGCGATGGATCTCGACCAGTTTTGCAATGTCCTTCTCCGAAACATGCTCAACGGCGAGTTCGGCCGCTAGTCCCTCGAGCGCGATGCGAATGAGCCGGACCTGCCAGTAACGCGACCGGGTCAGCTCTGGAACGGTGATGAACCGCCCTGACCGCAGTTCCAGCGCCTGCTCGCTGACGAGCCTGAAACAGGCCTCGCGCACAGGCGTGACGCTGGTGCCCAGCCGTTGCGCCAGATCCTGCATCAACAGTCTTTCGCCGGGCCGGAAATTGCCGGCGATCAGGGCTTCGCGCAGCGAGATATAAGTTCTCGCCGACAGACTGCCTTGCTCGATTGGCTGCATCGTGCTCATGGTCCACCGCTGCAATCTTGGCCGCACCGAATCGACAACGGATAGTGCGTGACGCTCTTATATCCTATAAGTCCGTTGCGAAACATGGCTAGGAGCTGGCGGGTTTCCCAGCGGAGAGCTTGCGCAGGATTGTCTCGATGATATCCAGCGATTTCTCGACTGTCGCCCGGTCATGGCTCCCTGACAGGTAGAGACGCTTGAGCGGAAGCGGCTGGCTGATCAGCCGGTTCGCCACCATCTCTCTGCGGAATGCAAGATCGAAAACATCGTCGTTGCCCAGCAAGTCCTGGTAGTCGCGGTAAGGACCGCTGAGGAAATAGATCAGCCAGACCGAGCCAAACCCGGCGCTCTGCGCGGGCAGGCCGAGGCGATCGATAATGCCATCCAGCTGCGTGCGCATGAAAGCGCCGAGGGCAAACAGGCGGTCGTAGAAGCCTGGTTTCGACAGCTCCTCGATCGTCGCCTGCATGGCGGCGAGCGTCGACGGCGTGCCGTTGAAAGTACCGCCCATGAACACGGATCCTTCCCCGGTCCGGCCGACGAGCGCCATGAGATCGCGACGACCGGCCACCACGCCAACGGGATAGCCTGAGGAGGCCGCCTTGCCGAAGGTCGCGAGATCAGGCGTGACGTCGGCGATCGACTGATAGCCGCCGAGCGCGTGGCGAAAGCCGGTGATGACCTCGTCGAAGATCAGCACGACACCATGATCGCTGGTCAGGCGACGCAGCTCGCGCAGGAAAACATCCGTCGCGATCACCGACCCCATATTGTGAGCGATTGGCTCGATGATGATCGCCGCGACATCGCCTGGATTGGCCTTGAGATAATCCTCGACGGCGCCGGCATCGTTGTAAGGCAGCACGATGGTGTGACGGGCGGCATCCTCGAGGATGCCAGCACTGATGGGATCGTACTTGCCGATCGCCTGCGCGTGCGACTGTACGTTCATGGCGACATAGTCGTGCCAGCCATGATAGCCGCCTTGGAACTTGATGATGCGCTTGCGACCGGTGGCGGCACGGGCAAGGCGCAGGGCGTGATAGGTCGCCTCCGATCCGGAATTGCAGAAGGCGACGAGATCCGCGCAAGGGATGCAGTCGACCAGCGCCTCCGCCACCTCGATCTCTAGCCGCATCGTTCCCGCGCCGACAAGATCGATGTCCTGGGAGACCGCAGCGATGCGTTCACGCACCGCCGGATGACAGTGGCCAAGCACATTGGCGCCGAAGCCGCAGTGGAAGTCGGTGTACTGGTGTCCATCGACGTCGTAGAGAAACGCACCCTGCGCCCGGGCAAATACATGCGGCGCGCCGAGCCTGCGGCTCGGGCTGAGCAATCCGCCCGGCATCACCGCACCGGCGCGCTCAATGAGTCGGGCGGTGTTATTCTGATCGGTCATCGGAATGTCCGTGCATGGCTATGGTCCGCCGGCTCAGCCGAGGGCTTCAAGAACGGTGGCCTCGATTCCCGCCGCGTCCAGCCGGTAGTGCTTGTAGAGATGCGTTGGCGGCGCAATCAGGCTGTATTCGTCGCGGATGCCATGGCGTATCAACCGTGCCGGGCTGCCCGCCTCCGCCAGGATTTCCGCCACGGCGCCGCCCAGACCGCCCAGGATATTGTGTTCCTCGATGGTTAGAATGAAGCGGGAGTGAGCCGCGGCCGAGAGCACTGCCTTCGTATCCATTGGCTTCACCGTATGCATGTCGATCAGTCCGACGGATTTGCCCGCCGCGCGCAGCGCGCGGTAAGCCTCCCTTGAGGGATGGACCATCGAGCCACAGGCGATGATGGTCAGGTCCGATCCTTCGCCGTGAACGATCGCCTTGCCGAACTGGAAGTCGACGCCGTCGTCTTCATAGACCAGCGGTTCCTGGCCGCGGCCAATGCGGAAGTAGATTGGCTGGGCATGATTGACAGACGCCTTGACGGCGGCCGCCAGTTGCGGGCCGTCAGCCGGCGCGACGACCGTGAGGTCGGCGATGCTTCGCATGATGGCAAGATCTTCCGTCGCATGGTGGGAGGTGCCGTAGAAGCCGAGTGAAATACCGGCATGATGACCGATCAGCCGCACCGGCAGCGCCGAATAGGCGACGTCGGTTCTGATCTGTTCGCAGCACAGCAGCGCCAGGAAAGAAGCGAATGTAGCGACGAACGGCATGGCGCCGGTGCTGGCCATGCCGGCAGCAGCCGAAACCATGTTCTGCTCGGAAATGCCAAATTGCGTGAAGCGTTCGGGAAAGCGTTGCGCGAACCGCACCAGCCCGTTGGAATATTGAAGGTCGGCCGTACCGGCCACGACCGGATAACCGTCTTCGACCAGATCAATGAGCGCGTTGGCCAGATAACTCAGGCCAGGCGCACGCGCGTTGATCTGGCGGTACTGCCAGGAGTTGGTATCGATCGGGCCGTTCATTGTGTTTTGCCTCCACGCTTGATCTCTTCGGCGGCCAAGGCCTCGTCCGATGGCGCGAGATAGCCCAGATGCCAGCCGGGTTCGGTTTCCATGTAACCAACGCCCTTGCCTTTGGAGGTCTTGGCAATGATGCAGACGGGCCGGGTGCGGTCTGCCTCGGCCTTCAACTGTCGCAGCAGCGTCGCGAGAGCGACGACGTCGTGCCCATCGACCTCGTGCACCTGCCAGCCGAACGCCGCCCATTTGTCGGCCAACGGTTCGATGCCGATGATGTCGTCGACCTGCCCGTCGAGCTGGTATCCGTTGCGGTCGACGATGGCGATCAGATTGCCGGCCTTATGGTGGGCGGCGGAGAGCGCCGCTTCCCAGACCTGGCCCTCCTGCATCTCGCCGTCACCGAGCAGGACATAGACATCGAAGCGCCGGTTGGCCGCACGGCCGCCAAGCACCATGCCGAGGCCGCCGGACAGGGCATGGCCGATCGAGCCGGAGCTGAAATCGACGCCGGGCACCTTGCGCATGTCGGGATGATCGCCAAGCGGATTGCCGAGCCGGGTATAGCCGTCGAGAACGCCCTTGGAGAAGAAGCCCCAGTCGACCAGCAGCGGGTAAAGGCCGACCGCGGCATGTCCCTTGCCCATCAGGAAGCGGTCGCGATCCGGCCATTGCGGCTCGCCGCGCCTCAGCCGCATCGCATCGTAGTAGAGCGTGGCGAATATTTCCGCGCAGGAGAACACCGACGAATAGTGGCCCACCTTGGCGATCTGGATAAGGCGCAGCGTCTCGAGCCGGACGAACTCTGCCCTGTCGCGCAACAGGGCGATCCGCTCCGCGTCGGGGGGCAGGGCGTTGTTTGAAAGAGTGGGCGGGTTGGCCATTGGGCTTCACTCTCGGGATCATTTTTTCTCGACAACTTATAAGTTATAAGATATTCCTCGCCGAAGCAACCGCCTATCTGGTCGCAAGGAGAATTTTGATGAACAACGAATCGCGCGTGCTGGACATGGCCAGGCACTTTCATTCCCAAACCGATCCACGCCTGCATGAGGATCATGGTCCGTTGACGATCGTGGCCGGCGAAGGCGCGACCGTCACGGATGACGCGGGCAACCGCTATATCGAGGGCATGGGCGGACTCTGGTGTGCCTCGCTCGGCTTCAGCGACAGCCGGCTGGCCGCCGCGGCTGACCGCCAGATGCGCAAGCTCGCCGTCTATCACACCTTCAATCACCGCTCGAATGAGCCCACCGTCGAACTCGTCGAACAGCTTACCGCGTTGGCGCCGTTCGACCACGCGCGCGTTTTTCTGGTCGGCTCCGGTTCGGAAGCCAATGACACGATGGTCAAGCTCGCCTGGTATTACCAGGCCGCGCGGGGACGTCCGGAGAAACGCAAGATCATCAGCAGGTTTGGCGCCTTCCACGGCAGTACGATCATGGGCGCGGCGCTGAGTGGGCTGCCGCACATGCACAAGTCCTTCAACCTGCCGCCGCTTCCCGTCATATTCGCCGCGCGGCCGTTCCACTATCTCGACGGTCTGCCGGGCGAGGCGGAGCATGACTACGCCACGCGCCTGGCCCAGGAACTCGAGGCCCTGATCCTGGCGGAGGGGCCAGAGACGATTGCCGCGATGATCGCAGAGC
The DNA here is from genome assembly GCF_040322475.1 of Mesorhizobium sp. M0140. Taxonomy (NCBI): domain Bacteria; kingdom Pseudomonadati; phylum Pseudomonadota; class Alphaproteobacteria; order Hyphomicrobiales; family Phyllobacteriaceae; genus Mesorhizobium; species Mesorhizobium sp. M0140. The sequence goes on from NZ_JAMYTM010000031.1 coordinate 64,850, forward strand.
CAGTCATGGGCGCCGGCGGCGTGCTGGTACCGCCGGAGAATTATTTTCCAAAGGTTCAGGCGGTGCTGCGCAAATACGACATCCTGATGCTGTCCGACGAGGTGGTCTGCGGTTTCGGACGCACCGGAAATTGGTTCGGCAGCCAGACTTTTGGCATGGAACCGGACATGCTGTCGGTCGCCAAGGGGCTTTCATCCGGTCATCTGCCCATTGGCGGCGTCATTATCTCCGACAAGGTCTACCAGTGCGTCGCCGACGAGGCCCACAAGGTCGGCGTGTTCGGCCACGGTTTCACCTATTCCGGCCATCCGGTGACAGCCGCCGTCGCCGCCGAGGCGATCAGGATCTACCGCGAGATCGATCTCGTGAGCCAGGCGCGCCGTCTCGGCGATTATCTGCATGCAGCGCTCGCGGACGCGCTCAACGACCATACACTGGTCGGCGAGGTCCGCGGCCGCGGTTTTATAGCGGGGATCCAGATCGTCGAGGATCGCGCCACCCGTCGCGCCTTTGCGCCGGAGCTGCGAATTGGCACCGATGTCGAGCGGCGGTGCCGCGAGCACGGAGTCATGATCCGCAACATGGGCGACGTGCTGGCAATCTGCCCGCCCTACGTCATCGCCCCTAAAGAGATCGATTACATGGTTGATGGCATTCGCGCGGCTCTTGATGAGACCGCGGCGGCCCATGCGCGGACTGACCAGTCGGCATGAACCCGCCCGGCGAGGCGGCGAGACGTCGCTGGAGGGGCCGGCCGCGCGAAAGGCGCTTGGGCAAGCGCGAGCCGCAGCCAGCATACAGGATCCTGATTGTCTTATCCGAACGGAGGCCAGACCATGCTTCAGAAAACCAGCCATTTCATGCGCCAGGCCAATCTCATCAACGGCGAGTGGGTGCAGGCCGACAGCGGACTGACGGTCGACGTCAACAATCCGGCCACCGGTCTCAAGATCGGCACCGTGCCGAAGTCGGGCAGGGCCGAGACCCGCCGCGCCATTGAAGCCGCCGCGGAAGCTTTCAAGACCTGGCGCAAGACGACCGCGCTCGAGCGCTCGAAGCTGCTGCGCAAGCTGCATGACGCGATGATGGACAATCAGGACGTGTTGGCCGAACTGCTGACCATCGAACAGGGCAAGTCGCTGTTCGAATCGAAGGGCGAGATTGGCTCTGCCGCGGCCTACATATTGTGGTTCGCCGAGGAAGGTCGCCGCACCTATGGCGATGTCGTGCCTTCGCCATGGGCGGACCGCCGCATCCTGGTGACCAAGGAGCCGGTCGGCGTCATCGCCGCCATCACGCCGTGGAATTTCCCGTCCTCGATGCTGGCCCGCAAGCTCGGCCCGGCGCTCGCCGCCGGCTGCACCG
>NZ_JAMYTM010000032.1:0-65938 GCF_040322475.1 Mesorhizobium sp. M0140
GGCTCCGACCATCTGGATATTTTTCCGGCGCCCCGGCGGCCACTGGCGCCGGCGGCGCCGCCTGCGGCCAATCCATCCTGCCGGCGTGGCCCTGCCGCCGCGGCCCCCCACCGCCGATGAGGAAGGTCAGTGTCTTGCGATCAGGCAAAGCTGTCGCGCAGGCTGGTCGCGGTGCCGGTGAAGCGGCCACGCACCACACCGACGACCGCGCCGAGCACCAGCCAGAACACGAGGTTGGTCACGGTCACCGCCACCACGAACTGGTGATGCAGCCCTTCCGGAATCGCCGTCTCGTAACTGTCGGGCTGCGGTGCACCGACAACATGCGGTGCGACGATCAAAAAGACGGCAAGGATCGCCAGCGGCAGCGACTTGCGGAACGCGATCAGGCCGAGACCGGCAGCGGTTGCCGCCACCGTTGCCCACCACCAGATCTGCCGCTGGGTGAGATCGGCGGCCGGCATGGCAGGCAATTCCGGCGGCAGGCCGAGGCCCGGTGCCAGCGTGAACACGGCAAAGCCGGCAAGGCCCCAGAACACGCCCTGGCGCCAGCCACCGATGCCGCCGGCGAATTCGGAGACCGCGACCAGGATCAAGGCGAAGCCGATGCCGGTGACGATATTGGCAAGCACGCTGAAGGCGAAACGCTCGAAACCGTCTGCCGGCGCCCAACCTTCGTCTGCCGGAGCGGCTTCCGCCGCAGCCGGGGCAGCAGAGCTCATCGCATCTCCCGCCGGAGCAGTTGTGCTCATGGCATTGCTATCCGTTGCGGCCGGAGCGCCATGGTCATGGTGATGCCCGCCGCCCGCCTGTTCGTAAACTTCCGCCTTCAGGATCAGCGGCACGGTGGCATAGGCCTGCAGGCAGGCGAGGACGACGCCGGCCACGAGCCCTGCGATCGCCGCGATGAACACGACGTTGCGAAACAGATTCATGATGTCAGCCCCTCGTCAGTGGCAGGGAAACGCCATCGAATGGCGATAGTCGTGAGCCGCATTATGGACGGCATCGATATGCGAGAAGCCGACAAAGCCCATCACGAAAATGCCGAGCAGCGCGGCAAGCGCGAGCTGCATGAAGCGCGACTGCGAGGAGACGGAGGCGCCGAGGGAGACGGAAGCGGTAGTCATGTCTTGTCCTTTCGCCCTCCACCCGAGGGCATCGAAGTCAGTTTCCTGTCGCCGGCAGGTCTCCTGGCTCACGGATCAGCGTCCTTCCCCACCTTCCCGAAGAAAAAATCCTCAGTGGTTTATGGAGAGGACTACCGCACACAGTTGCGGGGGCAGCCACGGCATTGGGCGAAATTCGCCCTCACCGCATTCCCTCTTGGCTCCAAAATGGAACCGGCGACACCGGTGACTATAGGCAGAATCCTCGCTTCCGGCAAACCAAATTCCGCCGGTGACCATTGCGAATGCGCCATGAAGGTCAAAGTGATTTCGGCAGATAGCGCCACGTCACAAAGCCGCAGACCGCCGCCAGCAGGCCGAGCGTGACGAACACCGAGCCCAGGCCGAAGAAGGCCAGCGCCACCGAATAGACCAGCGGCGGCGTCAACTCGGAAAAGTCGAGATAGGTGCGGTAGACCGCTGCCATCTGAGATCTTTCATAGGAGCGCACCGAGCGCATGAAGGCGGTCGAGCCGAGGGCGTCGAGCGCAATGGTGAAGAAGGCACCACAGAGCAGGAAGGCGCCGGTAAGCAACGGCACGGTTTCGCCGACGAAGCCCGCCGCCAGCAGCGCGGCTGACATGGCGAAATAGGCAAATGTCATGGTTCCGCGGCCACCAAAGCGCTTTCCTGCCTTGCCCCAGAAAATCGCCATGAACAACAGCGCGTTGCCGGCCGAAACCAGCAGGCCACCGGCCAGCTTGCCCTCGCCCGTGATGACCATGAACAGCGGCCCATAGACGAAGAACGTCGTCCAGAAGCAGGAGCGGCCGAAGGCAATCAGCCAGGCCAGTCTGAGCCTGGGCTGCGCGACGAAACGGCCGATATTGGCGAGCGGATTGACAGGGCGCGTCTTGCCCGGACGGATGGACTGGTTGTCGCCGAGGCGGTAGGTCCAGAACAGCGCCAGCAGGGCAAACGCGAACACCGCGACCGCACCATGCGCGGCATAGATGCCGAAGCGCGTGTAGAGGAAGATGCCGAGCGTCGGCCCACCGGTCCAGGCCAGCATCGACCACGCCATGCGCAGCGATTCGGCCTGCATGAAGTCGGTCTTGCGGATGTGGTCCATGATGTAGAGGTTGAGCGTGATCGACAGCGCGCTGGCGCCCATCACCCGGCACAGCATGCCGGCCAGTTGCCCGGCGAGCGTGTCGGTGACGAAGAACAGCGAGCCGACGGCCAGCAGGCAGGCGCCTGATGTGTAGACCCAGCGGCGGGCAAAACGGCGGATCAGCATCGGCATGAACAATGTCACCGACAGGCCGAGCATCGCCACGACTGTGTAGAGCATCGACACGATCTGCTCGTTGTGCAGTATCTCGTAGGCCTGGATCGGGATGACGCTCGACACCGTGGCGCGGGCGAAGGATTCAACCGCATAGAGCGACGCGAAGGTGCGCGCGTCCGCGGCCTTGAGAGCCGGCAGCCAGATCGGATGGCGCACATGGGTGGACATTGCTTTCCCCGAAGCAGATTCACCGGGTGAAATCTGACGTGGCGACCCCAGTGCCAATAAGAGGAAACCGACGTGCATCCGGCAAAAGCGAAGCCGGCCAAAGGCTTCCCGGCACTGGCCCAATGCCGCGGCCGATCCGGCGTTATCGGCAGGATTGCCGGTCTTCTTTTGTGCGGGGCAACCGTGATAGTCCTCCAGCGGGGCTGAATCAGAATGCGAGACCATGAGCATCCAAACGCCGACCGCACCCGTTCAGGATCGACCAAAGCGCATCGTCGCCATCGACATCGTGCGCGGCATCGCGCTGATCGCCATGGCAAGCTACCATTTCACCTGGGACCTGGAGTTCTTCGGCTACACCGATCCCGGCCTGACCGCCTTCGGCTGGTGGAAGATCTACGCGCGCGGCATCGCTTCGACCTTCCTGTTCCTGGTCGGCGTCAGCCTGTATCTCGCCCATGGCCGACAAATCCGCTGGAACGGCTTCTGGAAGCGGTTCGCCATGGTCGCCGGAGCCGCGATCGCGATATCGGTCGTCACCCGTATCGCCACGCCGGATGGATTCATCTTCTTCGGCATTTTGCACGAGATCGCGCTGGCCAGCCTGCTCGGCCTCGCCTTTCTGCGGCTGCCGGCACTGCTGACGCTTGTCGTCGCCGCGCTCGTCATTGCGGCGCCTGTCTATCTGCGCCTCGAGGCGTTCGATCACCCATGGCTGTGGTGGGTAGGCCTGTCGGCGAACAATCCACGCTCCAACGACTACGTTCCGTTGTTTCCATGGTTCGGCGCCGTGCTTGCGGGCATCGCGGTGACGAAACTCGCCGCCGGTTCAGGCGTGCTTACCCGGCTTGCCGAATTGGCGCCCGGTCGCTGGGCCAACCCGCTGGTCTTTATCGGCCGGCACAGCCTGGCGTTCTACCTGATCCACCAGCCATTGCTGATCGGCTGCGTCTGGCTGTTCTCGCAGATCATGCCGGCGCAGGTCGAAACCCCGCAGGTGAATTTCCTCAAAACCTGCCAGCTGTCCTGCGAGCAGTCGCGCGACACCGAGTTCTGTACGAGCTACTGTGTCTGCATGCTCGATACGCTCGAGGGCGAGGCGACGCTTGATCGGCTCTACAACAACGACCAGACTGCGGAATGGAAGACGCATCTGTCCGATCTCGCCGGCATGTGTACCGCCAAGACGGACAGCAAGTTGATGGAGGAAGGGGTCAAATGACCGAGAACCAGCCGAAGCCGGGGCTCATACCGTGGCCGCCGCTGATCTACACCGCCGCCATCGCCATCAGCATCGCGCTGGGCCTGCTCTATCCCCTGCCCTGGATCGGTGACCTCCTGGGCGACATTCTTTTCGCCGCCGGCTGGGTGGTGCTGCTTGCCGTTGCAGCGCTCTGGGTCACCGCGATCCGCACCATGGTCCGCGCCAAGACCACGCTGAACCCGAACGCTGTGCCCGATCACCTGGTCACCACGGGTCCCTTCGGCATCACCCGCAATCCGATGTATCTGGCCAACACCCTGCTGTTGATCGGCGTCGCCTTTGTCTCGGGCATCGTGTGGTTCCTGCCGCTCGCCTTCATCGCCGCCTATGCCACGCAAAAAATGGCGATCGAAGGCGAGGAAAAGATGCTGGCGGCAAAATTCGGCAAGAAATACCGCGACTACGCGAAACGCGTGCGCCGCTGGATTTGAGCTGGCGCTCCGGTTTCCATCGCGGAGAGGTTTTGACAGGTGCACACTTCGGCGATTAGCCTAAGTCTTGCGAACTTCGTCATCCTAGGGCGAAGCAGGAGCGCAGCTCCGTCGCGGAGACCCTAGGATCCATGCCGTGACCTCGGTCTAGGAGTGCAGCGGAGCAAAGTTCTGCGCCGTCGCGGTGCATTGCAGAAGGAATAGACGTTTCCGCTCATTCCGAACGCTAACGCGCGATAGAATCCAGTCCGCTCAGGTATTCACGCCAAGCTCGACCAGCCGCTCCACACAAGACTCCTCGGCCTGGTCGAGTTCAGCCAGCGTCTCCTCGAGGTCGCGGCGCTTCTGCCGGAGATCCTCGCGCTTTTCCTCGATGCGCTTGATCATCAGGTTGAGCTGGCCGACTTCGCCGGGCGGCTCCCTGTACATCTGGATGATTTCGCGGATTTCGTTGATCGAGAAACCAAGCCTCTTGCCGCGCATGATCTGACGGATGAGGTGGCGGTCGGAGGGGCGAAACAGCCGCGTGCGGCCACGCCGCACCGGCTGCACCAGCCCTTCGTCCTCGTAAAAGCGCAGCGTCCGCGTCGACACATCGAACTCACGGGTCAACTCGGTGATCGAATAATATTCTCGCATTGCCACTCCCGCACGCCGAAACCAAGGGGCGATCGCCATGCCGGCGTCACCCTTATGTCCCGAACCAAAACCCATGCCATGCCGGAATCGACATGGCGCCCCGCGCAAGCCTCGCACGGCATTTACGTAAAAGTCAATTAAGCCAAAAGGCGTGCCTTCAGGGCACACCGAACCACCACGTGGCGATGCCGAGAAATGCAAAGAAACCGACGACGTCGGTAACCGTGGTGACGAAGACCGCCGAAGCGACCGCCGGATCGATCTTGAAACGATCGAGCAGCAGCGGAATCAGGATGCCGGCCAGGGCGGCCACGAACATGTTGATGATCATCGCCGCCGCGATGATGCCGCCCAGATTGGGGTCACGGAACCAGGCTGCCGCAACGATGCCGATCAGGATGGCGAAGACGATGCCGTTGATGAAGCCGACACCCATCTCGCGGCGAATGATGCGGCCGGCATTGTAGATGTCGAGATCCCTGGTCGCCAACGCCCGCACGGTGACGGTCATGGTTTGCGAGCCGGCATTGCCGCCCATGCCTGCGACGATCGGCATCAGCACCGCCAGTGCGACGATATGTTCGATCGTGCGGTCGAACAGGCTGATCACCGACGCCGCCAGGAACGCGGTCAGAAGGTTGATAAGCAACCACGGAACGCGTGATCGCGAGGTCGAAAAGATGCTGTCGGAAAGCTCTTCGTCGCCGACGCCGCCCATGCGCATCAAATCTTCCTCGGCCTCCTGCTGGATGACGTCGACGACATCGTCGATGGTCAGAACGCCAACCAGCCGTTCGTTCTCGTCGACGACCGCGGCCGACAAAAGATCGTACTGCTCGAATTCCCGCGCAGCCTCTTCCTGGTCCATGGTGGCCGGAATGGCGTGCCGCGTCTCGTGCATCACTTCCTCGACCTTGACCGAACGCTTGGTCCTCAGGATCTGGTCGAGGTCGATGGCGCCGAGCAGCTTGAAGGTCGGATCGATGACGAAGATCTGGCTGAAGCGCTCGGGAAGGTTGTTGTCCTCGCGCATGTAGTCGATGGTCTGGCCGATCGTCCAGAACGGCGGAACCGCGACGAACTCGGTCTGCATGCGGCGGCCGGCCGTCTCTTCGGGATAATCAAGCGAGCGGCGCAGCCTGATCCGCTCGGTGAACGGCAGTTGCGACAGGATCTCGTCCTGGTCTTCCTGGTCGAGATCCTCGAGAATGTAGACGGCGTCGTCGGAATCGAGCTCCTGCACCGCCTGCGCGATCTGCGCATTGGGCAGATTGTCGACGATCTCCATACGGATCGCCTCGTCGACCTCCGTCAGCGAGGAGAAGTCGAAATCGGCGCCCAGGAGTTCGACCAGCGCGCGGCGCTGTTCGGGATGCAGCGCCTCGAGCAGGTCGCCGAGTTCCGACTGGTGCAGGTCGTCGACTTCATGCTTGAGGGTCAGCGTGTCGCGGTCTGCGATCGCCGCGCCAATCCGCGCCAGGAAGGACGAAAGCACGGCGCCGTCCTCGCCATAGATATCGGCGTGGTTGTCCTCGGCGGCCCTGGCGCCGGTCGTCCGTTCGTGCTCGCCTTCCACCAGCGCCTCCCGCCACAAGAATCCCGGAAAAGGTGCAAATCAGGTCTAGAGCATCGGACCCAAAAGGGGAAACCGGTTTTGGGAGAATCCGACGCTCAGAAAGAAAGTGGCGTAAAGTGCGGGAATATCAAACGAAATGCGCCCGGCCCGCAGCGGGCGAGACCGGTACAAATCGGACTCTGGGAAGAGAATGGTGCGGTCGAGAAGACTCGAACTTCCACGGGTTGCCCCACAGCGACCTCAACGCTGCGCGTCTACCAATTCCGCCACGACCGCACGTGGTAGAGCCGGAACCGACCGGCTCGCGGCGTGTAGCAAATCGTTTCCGGCGAAACAAGTGCACGGCAAGCAATAATGTCAGGCGATTGGCATAATGCTCCACAGGGTCCGAACGCAGCGTCGGAACTGGACGTTTGCGCCTGATATCGCCATATGGAAGGCAAGTTGATGTCACCCAAAGGTGCGAGGCGGTTTTGGGACGCGACATGCATAAGCGAAAAGACGATACGCCATGCCCGAACGCAGCCAGATCGCCACGTCGTTCCTGCCGCTCCCCGGTTCAGCACCGGTCGAATGGCTGATCGAGCCCGGCCTTACCGCCTATCCCGAAGCACTTGCCTTCATGGAGGCGCGCGCCGAGGCGATCCGCAGCGGGGCCGCCGGCGAAATGGTCTGGCTGGTCGAACACCCGCCGCTCTACACGGCCGGCACCAGCGCCCGCGGCGAGGACCTGATCGACGCCAACCGCTTCCCGGTGTTCGCGGCCGGCCGCGGCGGCGAATACACCTATCATGGGCCGGGCCAGCGGGTCGCCTATGTCATGCTTGATCTGAAGCGGCGGCGCGAGGACGTCCGCGCCTTCGTCGCGGCGCTCGAACAGTGGATCATCGGCACGCTGGCCGTCTTCAATGTGCGGGGCGAGCGCCGCGAGGACCGGGTCGGCGTCTGGGTCGTGCGGCCGAACCGCCCTGCCCTGCCGGACGGCTCGCCGGCCGAGGACAAGATCGCGGCCATAGGCATTCGGCTGCGGCGTTGGGTGAGCTTCCACGGCATCGCCATCAATGTCGAGCCCGATCTCGACCATTTCAGCGGCATCGTGCCTTGCGGCGTGCAGGACCACGGCGTCACCAGCCTCGTCGACCTCGGCCTTCCCCTGACCATGGCCGATCTTGACCTGGCGCTGAAATCCGCCTTCGAGGATGTGTTCGGTCCCGCCACGGCTTTGCCTGTCGAAGCCGAGCGCAAGGCCGGCTGATTCTTCCTGATCCGGTACGGCTCAAGCTATGTGTGATTCACAGGCCGGCATCCATCTGAATATCAACACACCTCAGATGAGCTGGGCGGAGGCCCACAGGACGCCATAGCCATGGATGGCGAACACCGCCAGCAACGCCGCGGCCATGGCGAGGCGGTCGATGGTGCGGATCGGCTTCAGCTCGTAACGCGGCTTGACCCCGCTGCTCATCGTCAACAGGCTGAGGATCGAAAACACCGCTCCCGTCGCGAGCAGGAAATTGGAGGAAAAGCCGGCCTGCCAACCCACGGCCAGGAAAGCCGAGAGCAGGAAGAAGGAAGCCAGCGCCAGCGCGACCGGCCCCGGACAGATCTGGCGCAGCACCTGACCGCCGTCGAACTTCCACACCGGCACCAGATTGGCGATGTTGAACAGGGCGGCGAAGCCCGCCAGTGTCGCCAGCAGCGCCGCCGCCAGCCGATGTCCTTCAGCGCCGGCAAAGGTGCTGGCGGCGATAGCGATCGGCACCAGGAATGCGGAGAAGCCGGCGCCCATCAGCGCCACGAAGGCGACTTCGAAACGGCTGTCATAGGGCCGCCCGCCAATGGCGATGCCGCCGAGCAGCGGAATGAAGATCATCCGTGCCCGGTTGTGGCCCATAAGCCGAAACGCCGCCATATGGCCAAGCTCATGCAGGGCGACCACTGATGTGAGGATCGCGGCCAGTGCCAGGCCGCCGAAGTGAAGGCCGAAGAATGGCCACAGGATCAGCGCCGAAAGCCCGGCGAAACCGACCTGGCTCAACGGATGCTCGAACCAGCCGCCCTTGCGATACTGCCCGGTCCGCGCCCAGCGCTGCAGTTTGCCAAGCTCGCGGCGCATGGCGAAATAGCGGAACACCAGGAAGGCAACGCCGCGATAGCGATCGGTCTGGCTGAGCGTCACCCGCGTGCCGTTGCCCTCGGAAACGAGCTCAGTGGTCTCGCGAAAATCCTTCCAGAATGAAGCGTCGAGCGCGGTGTCCTCGATGACGCGCATCGAGAAGCTGATACCTTCGACGACGTCCTCAAACCGCGACTTGCGTTCGATCGGCTTGCCGTCGCGACCTTCCCACGACAGCGTGATGCGGGCCACGCCCTCGCCGTCCGGCGCCTCGGCGGAAAGGATCTCACCGGACCAGCCGGCATCGCTGCCGAGCGGCCACAGCGCCTGCCAGAGGCGCTGCCGGTCCATCGCCACCAGACGAGTCAACCGGATCGTGCGCAGACCCAGCGGCACGGTCATCAAGAGAAAGATTAGCCCGAGATTGCTTGCCACCAGAATGGCCGTGACGATGGGCGACACCTGGACGTTGCTCCCTGTCTTGCCGGGGCACCCTAACGCCGCGACGGCAAGAAAAGCTTAACGGCGGAACGGCCTTCGACCGTGCGGGAACAGCGACGGCGAACGCCGCCAAATCACATGGCTCCGATCCAGATCGCCATGGAAACAAGGAACGTGCTCATGCAAACCAGTGAGATGACATCCTGAACCAGATCGGTCATAACTCTCTCCTGTTGTTGATATGTTCGCATTTTGTTCTAATTTTGTCTCAAAGTCAACGGGCACGATCCGCCCGCATCCGGATTTTTGCGGCGATCAGATCGGCAGGGTTAAGAAAAGGTTGATGGGCGTCGGACGGTGCTACGTGGTGAGATCGCAGTCTTTGCGATTAGCCAATACACCCATTGCTTCGTCATCCTAGGGCGGAGCAAGGAGCGGAGCGACGCGCACAGACCCTAGGATCCATGCCGTGACCTTGGGGCGATGCTACGGTGCAGAATTATCGCTCTGATAAAGGTCGCATATCCTCGACCCCTGCATTTGTCTCGAAAGTAACGGCATGGATCCTAGGGTCTACGCTCCGCTCCGCGGAGCTCCGCCCTAGGATGACGACATCGGAGACTAAAGCGGCACCACTTTGCCGTCGGCCAGGGTGACGCGCCGGTCCATGCGCGATGCCAGTTCGTGATTGTGGGTGGCAATCAGCGCCGCAAGGCCCGATTGCTTGACCAGCGCCGCCAGCGCCTCGAACACATAAGACGCGGTGACCGGATCGAGATTGCCGGTCGGCTCGTCCGCCAGCAGCACCAGCGGCGCATTGGCGACCGCGCGCGCGATGGCGACGCGCTGCTGCTCGCCGCCGGAGAGTTCGGACGGCCGGTGCGACGCGCGTTTGCCGATCTGCATGTAATCGAGCAGCTGCGCCGCGCGCTCGGCCGCGTCCTTCCGGCTGAGCCCTTTGATGAGCTGCGGCATCATGATGTTTTCCAGCGCCGAGAATTCCGGCAGCAGATGATGGAACTGGTAGACGAAGCCGACATCGTTGCGGCGGATCGCCGTGCGCTCGTCGTCGGAGAGCCGCCCGCAGGCACGGCCGGCCAGGATGACGTCGCCGGCGTCGGGACGCTCCAGCAGGCCGGCGGTGTGCAGCAGCGTCGACTTGCCGGTGCCCGACGGCGCCACCAGCGCCACCATCTCACCGCGGTTCAGCGAGAAATCGGCGCCGTTCAGGATGGTGAGCTTGCGCGGCCCCTGGACATAGTGCCGCTCGACGCTCTTCAGCTCGATAATGACCTCGGCCACTACTCGTACCTCAAGGCTTCGACCGGATCGAGACGCGCGGCGCGCCATGCCGGAAACACCGTTGCCAGGAAGGACAGGCCGAGCGCCATCAGGACGACATAGGTGGTCTCGCGTGGATCCATCTTCGCCGGCAACTGGCTGAGGAAATAGAGTTCAGGATTGAACAGCACCTTGCCGGTCATCCATGAGAAGAACTGGCGGATGGATTCGATGTTGGTGCAGATCAGCACGCCGAGCAGCACACCGGCAAGCGTGCCGGTCACGCCGATCGCCGCACCCGTCATCAGGAAGATGCGCAGGATGGCGCCGCGCGAAGCCCCCATGGTGCGCAGGATGGCGATGTCGTGGCCCTTGTCCTTCACCAGCATGATCAGGCCGGAGATGATGTTCAGCGCCGCCACCAGCACGATCAGCGTCAGGATCATGAACATGACGTTGCGCTCGACCTGCAGGGCGGAGAAGAAGGTCTCGTTGCGCTGGCGCCAGTCGACCATGTCGATCGGCCGCTGCGCCGCCGCCTCCACCTTCGGTTTCAGCGCATCGACATCGTCTGGATTGTCGACATAGATCTCGATCGTCTGCGCCCGCCCATCCATGTTGAAATAGAGCTGCGCTTCGGAAAACGGCATGTAGACGATGGAGGTGTCATATTCGGACATGCCGACTTCGAAGATCGCCGCGATCTTGTAGCCCTTCATGCGCGGCGTGGTGCCGATCGGCGTCACGTCGCCGTCGGGCGAAATCAAGGTGATGGTATCGCCAAGCGTCAGGCCGAGATTCTCGGCCATGCGCTTGCCGATGGCAACCCCCTCGCCAGAGTCGAAATCGGCGATCGAACCCTGCTTGATGTTGCTGGCAACGATGGCGATCTTGCTCAGATCCTCGCCGCGTATGCCGCGCACCAGCGCTCCGGTTCCGCCGCCGACATTGCCTTGCGCAAGCACCTGGCCATCGATCAGCGGGATGGCGTATTTGACGCCTGCTACACCGTTGATGCGGCTGGCGACCTGCGCATAGTCCTCCAACGGCGAATCGAGCGGCTGCACGATCAGGTGGCCGTTGACGCCGAGGATGCGCGTCAAAAGCTCCGCCCTGAAACCGTTCATCACCGCCATGACCACGATCAGCGTGGCGACGCCCAGCATGATGCCGAGGAAGGAGATCGAGGCGATCACGGAGATCACCGTCTCCTTGCGCCGCGAACGCAGATAGCGCCAGGCAACCATGCGCTCGAAGATGGAAAAGGGTCCGGCGCCGACCGGTCTTGCCGCCACCGCCTCGCTCATGCGGCGACACCGAAGCGCTTTTTCACGTCTGCGATCGGCAGCGTCTCGCGCTCGCCGGTCTTGCGATTCTTGATCTCGATCTCGCCGGCGGCGACACCGCGCGGGCCGACGATCACTTGCCAGGGAAGGCCGATCAGATCGGCGGTGGCGAACTTGCCGCCGGGCCGCTGATCGGTGTCGTCGTAGAGCACGTCCTTGCCGGCGGCGACGAAAACGGCATGCAGTTCGTCGCAGACGCGGTCGCACTCGGCGTCGCCCGCCTTCATGTTGATCAGCCCGATGTCGAACGGCGCCACCGCCTCCGGCCAGATGATGCCGTTGTCGTCATGGCTGGCTTCGATGATCGCAGCGACCAGCCGCGACGGACCGATGCCGTAGGAGCCTCCGGAGACGAAATGATCCTTGCCGTCGGGCCCGGTCACCTTGGCGCCCATGGGCTTCGAATATTTATCGCCGAAATGGAAGATGTGGCCGACCTCGATGCCGCGCGCCGAAACCTTGTCGCTCTCGCCGATCTTCTCCCACGCCGCCTCGTCATGCATCTCGTCGGTGGCCGCGTAGGGTGTCGTCCAAGTCTTGACGATATCGCCGATCTCGGCGGCATTGGCGAAGTCGGTCTTCTCTCCGGGCACATCGAGCGAAAGATAGTCGCGGTGGCAGTAGACCTGGCTCTCGCCGGTGTCGGCCAGGATGATGAATTCATGGCTGAGATCGCCGCCGATCGGCCCGGTATCGGCCCGCATCGGTATTGCCTGCAGCCCCATGCGCGTAAAAGTCCGGAGATAGGACACGAACATCCTGTTGTAGGCCGCCCTGGCGCCCTCGAAGTCGAGGTCGAAAGAATAGGCGTCCTTCATCAGGAATTCGCGCGAACGCATGACGCCGAAGCGCGGCCGCACTTCGTCGCGGAACTTCCACTGGATGTGGTAGAGATTGAGCGGCAGGTCCTTGTAGGATTTGACATAGGCGCGGACGATCTCGGTGACCACTTCCTCATTGGTCGGGCCGTAGAGCATGTCGCGGTCCTGCCGGTCCTTGATGCGCAGCATCTCCTTGCCGTAGTCGTCATAGCGGCCGCTTTCGCGCCACAGATCGGCCGACTGGATGGTCGGCATCAGGATTTCCAGCGCACCGGCGCGATTCTGCTCCTCACGGATGATGCGGCAGACCTTGTCCAGCACCCGCTTGCCGAGTGGCAGCCACGAGAAACTGCCCTGCCCCTGCTGGCGGATCATGCCGGCGCGCAGCATCAGCCGGTGCGAGACGATCTCGGCCTCGCGCGGGTTTTCTTTGAGGATAGGCAGGAAATAGCGCGACAAACGCATGGACTGGTCCGTGAGTGAGGAGGGTCGCGTCAGAATCGGCGCGACTTTGGCTTGCTTGACCCGGCTTCATAGCCATTTCAAGGCGGAATGGGAACCCGGACGCTTCGGCCCGAAAAGCGGCAATCGATTTTCAAAAAGCACGGGATAGCCGGGATCAGAAGCGTCGCACCGTCCTTCGCCCGCCCAGAAGACCCACGGCGCCGCAAGGCCTCCCGGTCACCGCGCGCGTCTTGATGATCGTTCGCCAAGCAACGCCTGCCACACTATTGTGCAGTGCAGCACGAGAATGCCCGTTTCAAGGCAAAATTCTTCGTGACATTGTCATTCGCCTTAGGCTAATGTACCTCGATAACCGAGAGGGTAGAAAAAAATCTGCTCTCCTACGCGGTCAAAGTCTTGGGAGGATGCGATCTAGGCGCGGTTACTCGCTGCCGCCGGAAACCGGAAACAGATCGGACGCGTTTAAATTGCAAGGCCTCGTGCCTTGCATTTTTTTTGTGCAATCATCTGCTTAGCGCAATGCGTTGCCAAACCACCTTACCTAGCGTCAGCGCTCGTCCGGCCGCAAAACGACACAGCATTCCTGTCTGGAACCAAGCTGTTCCGACGGATGAAAACGTCTTCGCCGAACAAATCTTCTTGGGCCGGGACCGGCTATTTGGCTGGGGTTTGGCTGAATTCCGGCACGATGTGCGGGATGTCGTTGAGGCTGTATCCCAGCCCATGCGTCAGGCCATAGAAAATGCCCATCAGGATCGCGGTGGCGATGGTGGTGCGGATCACGGCGCGCAGCATGTGAGGCCCACGCGGCGCGCTCGGAACCGTGCCGAGCGTCACGTCACGATCGTCGTCCTGCGTCCTCACGCTGAACGGCAGCACGGCGAACAGCACCACCCACCAGGTCGCGAAAAACAGGGCGGTGAACGAAACCCAGCTCATGATTGCTCCAGTTCGATCAGCGTTCCGAAAAAATCCTTCGGATGCAGGAACAGCACCGGCTTGCCGTGCGCGCCGATCTTCGGATTGCCGTCGCCCAGCACGCGGGCGCCGGCGGCCTTGAGCTGATCGCGCGCGGCCAGGATGTCATCGACCTCGTAGCAAAGATGGTGCATGCCGCCGGAAGGATTCTTCTCCAGGAAGGCGGCGATCGGCGACCCCTCGCCCAAGGGCTCCAGAAGTTCGATCTTGGTGTTGCCGACATTGACGAACACCACCGTCACCCCATGCTCCGGCAGCGCCTGCGGCGCCGTCACTTCCGCGCCGAGCGTGTTGCGATAGGCAGCGACGGCAGCAGCCAGATCCGGCACGGCAAGCGCGACATGGTTCAGTCGTCCGAGCATTGGCACTCCCAAGTAGGGAGTATGGGAATACGGGAGTAAGGGAAAAGACAGGTATGTCAGCTGTTTGCTCTTCCTACTCCCCTACTCCCCTACTCCCCTACTCCCTTTCGTCACCTTGTGACGAATACAGTCACCAGCGGCTTCTTGCCCCAGGCTTCGTTGGCGGCGCCGCGCACGGCGCGCCGCACTGCTTCTTGCACCAGGTCGAGGTCTTTTCGGCGCTGACGGGGGATCGAGTCCACCGCGCCGATTGCCGCATCGATCATCAAGTCTTCCAGCGACTCGCCACGGCCATCGGCCTCGGCGACGCCGATGGCGACCAGGTCGGGGTCGCCGGCAAGCTCATATTTGTCGTCCAACACGACATTGACCGCCACGTGGCCGGCAAAGGACAGCTTGCGCCGGTCACGGATGCCCATCGCCTGATCGGTGCCGATCAGTCTGCCATCCTTGTAGATACGGCCGAACGGCACCTGATCCATGATGGTGGCTGGGCCGGGAGCAAGCCTGAGCATGTCGCCGTCGCGCACCTGCGCCACCTGGCCGATGCCCGATGTCGACATCAGCGAGCCCTGCGCCACCAGATGTGCCGCCTCGCCATGCACGGGAACGCCGATCTGCGGGCGCACCCATTCATACATCTTGCGCAATTCGCTGCGCCGCGGATGGCCGGAGACATGCACCAGTGCATCGCCGTCCTCTATGATCTTGACGCCGAGGTCGATGAGACGGTTCTTGATCTCGAGGATCGCCTTCTCGTTGCCGGGAATGGTACGCGAGGAAAACACCACCGTGTCGCCTGCCGTCAGTGACACCGACTTCATCTCTTCGCGCGACAGCTTGGCCAGTGCGGCCAGCGGCTCGCCCTGGCTGCCGGTGCAGATGATGACCAGGTTTTCGCGCGGGATGAAACCAAAATCCTCCTCGGCGATGAACTCCGGCAGACCGTCCATGTAGCCGAGTTCGCCGGCCACATCGATGACCCGCTTCAGCGAACGGCCAAGCACCAGACACTGGCGTCCGGCATCGCGCGCCGCTTTGGCGATCGAGACGATGCGTCCGACATTGGAGGAGAATGTGGTGACGGCGACACGGCCCTTGGCAGCCTGGATGACGCCTTTGAGGCCCTCGCCCACAGCCACTTCCGAAGGCGACTCACCTTCGCGCAGCGCATTGGTCGAATCGCAGATCAGCGCCAGAACGCCCTTGTCGCCATAGGCCCGGAAACGCGCCTCGTCGGTCTTCGGCCCAATCGTCGGCTCCGGATCGATCTTCCAGTCACCGGTATGGATGACGGTGCCGGCCGGCGAGGTAATCGCCAGCGACATCGGCTCGGGAATCGAGTGCGCGACCGGAATGGCTTCGATCTCGAACGGGCCGACGGTGAATTTCTCGCCCGCCCGATAGATCGTGACCGGTATTTTCGGCGCGCCCTGCTCGCCTTGCCGCTTGGCTTCCAGCAGGCCGGCGCTGAACGGCGTCATCCAGACCGGCGCCTTCAGCTTCGGCCATGTGTCGAGCAGCGCGCCGTAATGGTCTTCATGCGCGTGCGTGATGATGATGCCGCGCAGATTGGCGAGGTTCTCCTCGATGAAGCGCGTGTCGGGCAGCACCAGGTCGACGCCCGGCAGGCTGGCATCGGGGAAGGTCACCCCGACATCGATGACGATCCATTCGCGCGCATTGGGCGGCCCGTAGCCGTAAAGAGCGAAGTTCATGCCGATCTCGCCGACGCCGCCGAGCGGCACGAAGACGAGTTCGGCGGTTTCCGCTTTCGCCATGATTTTTCCCTTCCTGGCCCTCAGGCCAAGCCCAAAAAGCAATTCCGGGAAAAGTGTGTAACGGTTTTCCCACCGGAGTTGCGCAAAAACAAACAGTTAGAACGGTGCATAAACGGCCCTATGCCCTGGCCGAAGCGACCGCGCCGAAATGCACGTCGCCGGCGGCGATCGTCCGAACCGAACCTTCATCGTCGCGGATCACGAAACGGCAGTCCTCGTCAATGGTCTCAAACACCCCACGCACCACATTACCGTCAATTCTGACAGCAACCTCGCTGCCAAGCCCCGCAGCACGATCAAGCCACCGACGCCTGACGGCGGCAAGTCCGCGCCCCTCATCCCACAACCGGGCATTCTCGCTCCAGGCATCCGACAGCGCCAGGAACAGTGTTTCCGCATCGCATGCCGCGCCCAGCGCGCTGAGTGATGTTGCGGGATAGGGCAAATCCTCGGGGTATGCCACCACATTGACGCCGATTCCGACCGCCACCGCGAAACGGCCGCCTTCCAGGATTGCCGATTCCAGCAGGATGCCGGCCAGCTTGGCGCCGGAGGCAAGCACGTCGTTCGGCCATTTCAGTTCGAAACGGTTTTTCCCTTCGCTGCCACCGTCGAGGCCGATGGCTATCCGGCCTTTCGGCACCACGGCGTCGAGCGCATCGGCCAGCGCCAGTCCGGCGACGAAGCCCAGCGTCGCGGCAAGGCGAAGCTCTGCCTTGGTGATGACCAGTAGCGTCGCCGCGAGGTTGCCTTCTGGCGTCGCCCAGACGCGGCCGCGCCGGCCACGCCCACTTTCCTGTTTCTTGGAAACGACCCACAATTTGCCGGGGTCGCCTGCCCTTGCGTGGTCCAGTGCCAGCGCATTGGTGGAGCCTACGCTCTCATGCGCCTCGAGCCGGAACCCATCCGACGCCGAGGTTGGAGCCAGCCGAAATGCCATGCCGACTAGAAAAACGTCTTGGCGGCGGCTTCGGCATAGGTGCCGATCGGCCCGCCGATCAGCACGTAGAACAGCACGAAGGCGCCGGAGACGCCGAGCACGACACGCAATTCCGTCGCCATCGGCACGAAGCCGCCGACCGGTTCGTCGAACCACATGATCTTGATGATGCGCAAATAGTAATAGGCGCCCACCACCGAGGCCAGCACGCCGATGATCGCCAACGCATAGAGATTGGCGTTGATGGCGGCGAGGAAGACGTACCATTTCCCCCAGAAGCCGGCGAGCGGCGGGATGCCGGCCAGCGAGAACATCAGGATGGTCAGGATCGTCGCCATGATCGGATTGGTCGACGACAGGCCGGCCAGCTCGCTGATCTGCTCGACATTGCCTTCCTTGCGCCGCATGGCGAGGATGAAGGCGAAGGTGCCGAGCGTCATCACCAGATAGATCAGCATGTAGATGGCAACGCCGCGCACGCCGGCCTGGCTGTTGGCGGCAAGGCCGACCAGCGCATAGCCCATATGGCCGATCGAGGAATAGGCCATCAGCCGTTTGATGTTGGTCTGGCCGATGGCGGCGAAAGCACCAAGCGCCATCGAGGCGATCGAGATGAAGACGATGATCTGCTGCCAGTCGGAGGCGATCGGCTTGAACGCACCCATGGTGACGCGCACCATCAGCGCCATCGCCGCCATCTTCGGTGCTGCCGCCAAAAAGGCCGTCACCGGTGTCGGCGCGCCCTCATAGACATCTGGCGTCCACATGTGGAACGGCACCGCCGAGATCTTGAAGGCAAGGCCGGCCAGCACGAAGACGAGGCCGAAAACGAGACCGAGCTGGCGCTCGCCGCTGCCGAGCGCAGAAGCGATCTCCTGGAAGCCGGTGTTGCCGGTGTAGCCGTAGACCAGGCTGATGCCATAGAGCAGCATGCCCGACGACAGCGCGCCGAGGACGAAATATTTGAGGCCAGCCTCAGTCGAACGCAGATTGTCGCGGTTGATCGCGCACAGCACGTAGATCGCCAGCGACTGCAGCTCGAGGCCGAGATAGAGGCCGATCATGCCATTGGCGGAGATCATCAGCATCATGCCGAGCGTGCAGAGCAGGATCAGCACCGGATATTCGAACTTGTCGAAGCGTTCAGCCTTGGCGAAGCGCATCGACATCACCAGCGTCACCGCCGAACCGATCAGCGCCAGCACCTTCATGAAGCGGCCGAAGGAATCCTGGATGAAGGCATTGCCGTAAGCGCTGCCCTGCCCGGTCCGGAAGATCAGCCAGGCGCCCGCGATCGCCAGAACGGCAACCGCAAGGCCGGTTACCGTGTTGGCCGTGTTGGCGCGCGAATAGGCTCCGACCATCAGCAGCGCCAGCGCGCCGACGGCAAGGATCAGCTCTGGCGTCGAGAGCGACAGGCTGGAGAGAAGGTCCGGCGTCATGGTTCGCAAAACCTCTGGTCAGTTCGCCGCCGCGGTCTGCGCGGCGCCGATGGATGCAGTGACATTGGTGACGAGCGACTTGACCGATTCGGCCGTCGCGTCGAAGACCGGGGCGGGATAGACGCCGAAGAAGATGACCAGCACGACCAGCGGGTAGATGATCACCTTCTCGCGCGGCGACAGATCGAGCAGGCCCTTCAGGCTCTCCTTGGTCAGTGCGCCGAAGATCACCCGGCGGTAGAGCCAGAGCGCGTAGGCGGCCGACAGGATGACGCCGGTGGCGGCGAAGAACGCCACCCAGGTGTTGACCCGGAACACGCCCAGCATGGTCAGGAACTCGCCGACGAAGCCGCTGGTACCGGGCAGGCCGACATTGGCCATGGTGAAGATCAGGAACACCGTGGCGTATTTCGGCATGTTGTTGACCAGGCCGCCATAGGCGGCGATCTCACGTGTGTGCATGCGGTCGTAGATGACGCCGACGCACAGGAACAGCGCGCCGGAGACGAGGCCGTGGCTGAGCATCTGGAAAATCGCGCCCTGCACGCCTTCCTGGTTCATGGCGAAGATGCCCATGGTGACGAAGCCCATATGAGCAACCGACGAATAGGCGATCAGCTTCTTCATGTCTTCCTGCATCAGCGCCACCAGCGAGGTGTAGATGATGGCGACGACGGACAGCGCGAAGACCAGCGGCGCGAACATTTCCGACGCCAGCGGGAACATCGGCAAGGAGAATCGCAGGAAGCCATACCCCCCCATCTTCAACAGGATGCCGGCCAGGATGACGGAGCCCGCCGTCGGCGCCTCGACGTGCGCATCGGGCAGCCAGGTGTGCACCGGCCACATTGGCATCTTCACCGCGAAGGAGGCGAAGAAGGCAAGCCATAGCCAGGTCTGCATGTTGGCCGGGAAGTTGTGGGTCAGCAGCGTCGGGATGTCGGTTGTGCCGGACTGGAAGAACATCGCCATGATGGCGAGCAGCATCAGCACCGAGCCGGCGAGCGTGTAGAGGAAGAACTTGAACGAGGCGTAGACGCGCCGCTTGCCGCCCCAGACGCCGATGATGATGAACATCGGGATCAGGCCGGCTTCGAAGAAGACGTAGAACAGCACGATGTCCAGCGCGCAGAACACGCCGATCATCAGCGTTTCGAGCAGCAGGAAGGCAATCATGTAGGCCTTCACGCGCTTCTCGATCGATTCCCACGACGCCAGGATGCACAGCGGCATCAGGAACGTCGTCAGGATGACGAACAGCATCGAGATGCCGTCGACGCCCATATGGTAGGAAATGCCGGAGTCGAGCCACGCGACCTTCTCGACGAACTGGAAGCCGGACTGCGAATTGTCGAATCCGGTCCAGATGAACAGCGAGATGATGAACGTGAACGTCGTCGTCAACAGCGCGATGGAGCGGATGTTGCGGCGTGCATTTTCGCTGTCGTCATTGATGAACAGGATAAGCAGCACACCAACCAGCGGCAGGAAGGTGACCAGCGAGAGGATTGGCCAGGCGGTCATCAGAGCATCATCCAGGTGACGAGTGCGGCAACGCCGATCAGCATGGCGAAGGCGTAGTGGTAGAGATAGCCGGTCTGCAGCTTGACGACGCGATCGGTGACATCGACGACGCGCGCCGAAATGCCATCCGGGCCGAGGCCGTCGATGATGGTGCCGTCGCCGGTCTTCCACAGGAAATGGCCGAGGCGCTTGGCGGGCCGCACGAACAGGAAGTCGTAGAGCTCGTCGAAATACCACTTGTTGAGCAGGAAGGCGTACAGCCCGCGATGCTGCGCGGCGAGGTTGACCGGCATTTCCGGCGAGCGGATGTAGAATTTCCAGGCCAGCGCGAAGCCGATCAGCATGGCGATGAAGGGCGACAGTTCGACCCACAGCGGCAATTCGTGGATGTCGTGCAGGATGTGGTTGTCAGGCAGCGTGAACAGCGATGCCTTCCAGAACTCGGCATAGCCCTCGCCGATGAAGGCGCGGTGGAAGATGATGCCGGCAAACAGTGCGCCAGCGGCCAGGATGAACAGCGGCACCAGCATCACAGGCGGCGATTCATGGACGTGGTGCATCACTTCATGGCTCGCCCGCGGCTTGCCGTGGAAGGTCATGAAGATCAGCCGCCAGGAGTAGAAGGAGGTGAAGCAAGCGGCGACGACCAGAGCCACGAAGGCCATGCCGGCAACCGAATTGTGGCCGGCAAAGGCGCTCTCGATGATGGCGTCCTTGGAGAAGAAGCCGGCGGTGCCGATGACCGTCACCGGAATGCCGACGCCGGTTAGCGCCAGCGTGCCGATCACCATCATCCAGTAGGTGGTCGGGATCAGTTTCCTGAGGCCGCCCATCTTGCGCATGTCCTGCTCGTCGGACACGGCATGGATGACCGAGCCCGAGCCGAGGAACAGCAGCGCCTTGAAGAAGGCATGCGTGAACAGGTGGAAGATCGCCGCGCCATAGGCGCCGACGCCGAGCGCCACGAACATGTAGCCGAGCTGCGAGCAGGTCGAGTAGGCGATGACGCGCTTGATGTCGTTCTGGACGAGACCGACGGTGGCCGCGAAGAAGGCCGTGAAGGCACCGATGAAGGTCACGACAGTCAGCGCCGAATGCGAGAGTTCGAACAGCGGCGACAGCCGTGCCAGCATGAACACGCCGGCCGTCACCATGGTGGCGGCATGGATCAGCGCGGAAACCGGTGTCGGGCCTTCCATGGCATCCGGCAGCCAGGTGTGCAGCGGCACTTGCGCCGACTTGCCCATGGCGCCCATGAACAGCAGCAGGCAGACGATCGTCATGGCCGCCTGCTTGTCCAGCGCATAGCCGAGGAAGGTCAGCACGGCGGCGCCGTGCGGGGCGCCTTCGGCCGGAATGAACGTTGCCGCATTGGCGAAGATCGTGCCCAGATTGACCGAGCCGAACAGCACGAACACGCCGAAGATGCCGAGTGCGAAGCCGAAATCGCCGACGCGGTTGACGACAAAGGCCTTGATTGCCGCGGCATTGGCCGACGGCTTCTTGTACCAGAAGCCGATCAGCAGGTAGGACGCCAGCCCCACGCCTTCCCAGCCAAAGAACATCTGCACGAGGTTGTCCGCCGTCACCAGCATCAGCATGGCGAAGGTGAACAGCGACAGATAGGCGAAGAAGCGCGGCCGGTTCGGATCGTGGTGCATGTAGCCGATCGAATAGATGTGGACCAGCGCCGAGACGGTGTTGACCACCACCAGCATGACCACCGTCAGCGTGTCGATCCGCAGTGCCCAGGACGCTTCCAGTCCGCCCGACTGTATCCAGCGCAGCACCGGCACGGTGAACACCTCGCCATGGCCGAAACCGACGGTGAAGAAAGCGACCCACGACAGCACGGCCGCGATCACCAGGAAACCGGAGGTGATGTATTCGGACGCCTTGGCGCCGAGCGACGTGCCGAACAGGCCGACGATCAGGAAGCCGAGCAGGGGAAGGAAGACGATGGCCTGATACATGGTGGTTCCGTCAACCCTTCATCATGTTCACGTCTTCGACCGCGATCGAGCCGCGGTTGCGGAAGAAGACGACGAGAATGGCAAGTCCGATGGCGGCCTCGGCGGCAGCTACCGTCAGCACGAACAGCGCGAACACCTGGCCGACCAGATCGCCCAGTGCCGCCGAAAAGGCGACGAAATTGATGTTGACCGCCAGCAGGATCAGTTCAACCGACATCAGGATGACGATGACGTTCTTGCGGTTCAGGAAGATGCCGAACACGCCGAGCGTGAACAGAACAGCCGATACGGTCAGATAATGTGCGATGCCGACAACCATCTCAGAGTCCCTCGCCTGTCTTGACCTTGCGGATTTCCATGCCGGTCGCCGGCGTGCGGCCGACCTGGGCCGCGATCGACTGCCGCTTGACGCCTGGCTTATGGCGCAGCGTCAGCACGATGGCGCCAATCATGGCGACCAGCAGGATGAGGCCCGAAATCTGGAAGTAGTAGAGGTAGTCGGTATACAGGATGTCGCCGAGCGCGGCGGTGTTGGTCCGCGTGGCGAGATCCGGAATGGGCTTGGAGACCGTCGAAGCGAGCTGCGGCGCGAAAGTGTAGCCGCCGAGAACGACGATCAGCTCCGCCGCCAGGATCAGCCCGACCAGCGCGCCGATCGGCGCATATTGCAGGGCGCCTTCCTTCATCTCGGCGAAATCGACGTCGAGCATCATGACGACGAACAGAAACAGCACCATCACCGCGCCGACATAGACGACGAGCAGGATCATCGCCAGGAACTCGGCCCCGGTCAGCATGAACAGGCCGGCGGCGTTGAAAAAGGTCAGGATCAGGAACAGCACCGAATGCACGGGGTTGCGCGACGAAATGACCATGAACGCCGACGCCACCGCGACAAAGGCGAAGAGGTAGAAAAAGGCCGCCTCTAGTCCACTCAACATTGGGGATCCCCCGGGTTCCTGTACGAACAGGACGCTCGTCCTGTTTGTTGTCTCTGGCCTGGTTCCGCCTCCGGTTCCAAAGCCGCGTTGTCCTAGCCCATGTTCCGATCGGGTTGAAAGGCCCGATCGAAAGAAACATGGGCCACTCTGTATTCCGGAGCATGATCTGGTCCGAAAAAGTCCGCAACTTTTCGGGATCATCCTCTGGACGAGGCCCCTGCCCCGTCCATGCGTCAAATATCAGCGGTAGGGCGAGTCCAGCGAGATGTTGCGCGCCAGTTCGCGCTCCCACCGGTCGCCATTCGCCAACAGCTTGTCCTTGTCGTAGTAGAGTTCCTCGCGCGTCTCCGTCGCGAATTCGAAATTCGGCCCCTCGACGATGGCGTCGACCGGGCAGGCTTCCTGGCAGAAGCCGCAATAAATGCACTTCACCATGTCGATGTCGTAGCGAACCGTGCGGCGCGTGCCGTCATTGCGGCGCGGGCCGGCCTCGATGGTGATGGCCTGCGCCGGGCAGATCGCCTCGCACAATTTGCAGGCGATGCAGCGTTCCTCGCCATTGGGATAGCGGCGCAGCGCATGCTCGCCGCGGAAGCGCGGACTGGTCGGCCCCTTCTCGTGCGGATAATTGATCGTCTCTTTCGGCGCGAAGAACTGGCGCATCGACAGGAAGAAAGCGCTGACGAAATCCTGCAGCAGCAGCGATTTGGCGGCTTGGGAAAGAGCGGACATCACGCAAACCCCGTGATCTTGAGGAAGGCCGCGGTGGCGACCACCATGAACAGCGAGATCGGCAGGAACACTTTCCAGCCAAGCCGCATCAATTGGTCGTAGCGGTAGCGCGGCACGAAGGCTTTCACCATGGAGATGCCGAAGAACACGAAGCAGACTTTCAGCACGAACCAGATGACGCCCGGCACCCAGGTGAACGGCGCGAAGTCGAACGGAGGCAGCCAGCCGCCGAGGAACAGGATGGTGGCCAGCGCGCACATCAGCACGATGGCTACATACTCGCCGAGGAAGAACAGCAGGAACGGCGTCGACGAATATTCGACCATGTGGCCGGCGACCAGTTCCGATTCGGCTTCCACCAGATCGAAAGGCGGCCGGTTCGTCTCGGCCAGCGCCGAGATGAAGAAGATGATGAACATCGGGAACAGCGCCAGCCAGTTCCAGTCGAGGAAGGTGTTGGGCAGGCCAAGCCGCGTACCAATTCCATCATGCTGCGACAGCACGATGTCGGTGAGGTTCAGCGAGCCGGCGGTGAGCAGTACGGTGACGATGACGAAACCTATCGAGACTTCGTAGGACACCATCTGAGCCGCCGAACGCAGCGCGCCGAGGAACGGATATTTCGAGTTGGAGGCCCAGCCGCCCATGATCACGCCGTAGACCTCGAGCGAGGAGATGGCGAAGACATAGAGGATGCCGACATTGACGTTGGCGATCGCCCAGCCCTGATTGACCGGGATGACCGCCCAGGCCGAGATCGCCAGCACGGCCGAGACCAGCGGCGCCAGCAGGAACACGCCCTTGTTGGCGCCGGACGGGATGACCGGCTCCTTGAAGACGAATTTCAGCAGATCGGCGAAGGCTTGCAGCGTGCCCCAGGGGCCGACGACGTTCGGGCCACGGCGCAGTTGCACCGCCGCCCAGATCTTGCGGTCGGCATAGAGGATATAGGCGACGAAAATCAGCAGGATAACGATCAGCACGACCGATTTCAGCAGAATGATCAGCGCCGGCAGCACGTAGAAGGAGAAGAAAGTGTCCATGCTTATTCCGCCGCCTGCTTGAAGCCGCTCTTGGCCAGTGCCGAGCATTCCGCCATCACGGCCGATGCCCGCGCGATCGGGTTGGTCAGGTAGAAATCCGTCACCGGCGACGTAAAGGTGCCCTTGTTCAGCCGCCCGCCGAGCTTCGCCACCCCAGCGATGTCCTCGGCATTGCCGGCCGCGACCTGGTCGATACGGGCCAGATGCGGGTATTCGCCATAGAGCTTGGCGCGCAGTTGCGGCAGCGAATCGAACGGCAGTTTCTTGCCCAGCACATCCGACAGTGCCCGCAGGATCGCCCAGTCCTCGCGCGCCTCGCCCGGCGCGAAGCCGGCGCGGTTGGTCTGCTGCACACGCCCTTCGGTGTTGACATAGGTGGCCGACTTTTCCGTGTAGGCGGCCGCCGGCAGGATGACATTGGCGCGGTGCGCGCCCTGATCGCCATGCGTGCCGATATAGACGACGAAGGCGCCGCCGGTCTTGGCCATGTCGATCTCGTCGGCGCCGAGCAGGAACAGGAGCTCCATTTCGCCCAGCATGCCGGCAACGTTTCTGCCGCCCTCGCCCGGCACGAAGCCGAGATCGAGACCGCCGACGCGCCCGGCCGCATTGTGCAGCACGGCAAAGCCGTTCCAATCCGCGCGGGCAGCGTTGACGGCGGCGGCGAGCTTGGCCGCCTGACCGAGCACGGCCGCGCCATCGGCGCGCGCCAGCGCGCCCTGGCCGACGATGATCAGCGGATGCGTCGCCTTCTTCAGCACCTGGAAGAACTTGCCATTGCCGTCAGCCAAATCCTTCAGCGAATCCGGTCCGGCGCCCAGCTGTTCGTAGTCGTAGCGTGTGTCGCCGACATCGCCGATGACGCCAACCGGCAGATTGCCGGTCCGCCAGCGCTTGCGGATGCGGGCGTTGAGCACCGAAGCTTCATAGCGCGGATTGGCGCCGATGATCAGCACCGCATCGGCCTGCTCGATGCCTTCGATGGTCGGGTTGAAGATGTAGCTCGCACGGCCGAGCGCCGGATCGAGTGCGGCGCCATCCTGGCGGCAATCCGTATTCTTGGAGCCGAGCGAAGCCATCAACAGCTTGAGCGCATAGGTTTCCTCGACGGCGGCGAGATCGCCCGCGATAGCGCCGATCTTTTCGGGCGCCGTCTTCGACACCGTGTCCTTGATCGCGGCGAAGGCCTCGGCCCAGCTGGCGGCAACCAGCCTGCCGTCCTTGCGCACATAGGGGCGGTCGAGACGCTGCGTGCGCAGGCCGTCCCAGATGAAGCGGGTCTTGTCGGAGATCCACTCCTCGTTCACCGCCTCATTGACGCGCGGCAGGATGCGCATCACTTCGCGGCCCCGGCTATCGACGCGGATCGCCGAGCCGACCGCATCCATCACGTCGATGGATTCGGTCTTGGTCAGCTCCCACGGTCGCGCCTGGAAGGCGAATGGCTTCGAGGTCAGCGCGCCGACCGGGCAAAGGTCGATGACATTGCCCTGCAGCTCCGAGGTCATCGCCTGTTCGAGATAGGTGGTGATCTCTGCATCCTCGCCACGGCCGATCAGGCCCAGTTCGGAAATGCCGGCGACTTCGGTGGTGAAGCGGACGCAGCGCGTGCAGTGGATGCAGCGATTCATCACCGTCTTGACCAGCGGTCCGATGTATTTGTCTTCGACCGCGCGCTTGTTCTCGTGATAGCGCGAGGAATCGACGCCGAAGGCCATCGCCTGGTCCTGCAGGTCGCATTCGCCGCCCTGGTCGCAGATCGGGCAATCCAGCGGATGGTTGATCAGCAGGAACTCCATCACGCCTTCCCGGGCCTTCTTGACCATCGGCGTGTTGGTGAAGATTTCCGGCGCCTCGCCATTCGGGCCGGGACGCAGGTCGCGCACATTCATGGCGCAGGAGGCCTGCGGCTTGGGCGGCCCGCCCTTCACCTCGATCAGGCACATGCGGCAATTGCCGGCGATCGACAGCCGCTCATGGAAGCAGAAGCGCGGCACTTCCGCGCCAGCGTCTTCAGCCGCCTGCAGCAGCGTGTAGTGGTCGGGTACAGTGATCTCTTTCCCGTCGACCTTGAGCTTTGCCATTCGCCTCAAACCCCTGCGGAGTTCCCGCAATCTCTTTTTCCGGACGCGGTCGAGACCACGTCGGGCACTTCATTCACTTCTTGACGGCGAGCGCCGCCGCTTGGGCTGTCCAATCGTCGCGGCCGATGCGGCCGCCGAGCGACAGATAGTCCTCGACCCAGGCAACCTCTTGCGGCGTCCATGCCGCGATCTGGGCATACGTCCAGATGCCGAGGCCGTTGAGAACCTTTTCCAGCTTCGGCCCGATGCCCGAGATGGCCTTGAGATCTGCCGGAATGGCCGGCTTCTCCATGGCGTTGGGCTGCCTGAAATCCTCGGGCATCAGCGCATCGCCGGCGCCGCCCGTAGCCGGAGCCGCATTTGCGGCCGGCACAGCAGTGGCGGCTTCCTTGGCGGCAATATCGGTGACCTCCCGGGCGAAGGACTGCGCCTCGGCAATCATGGTTTTCGCCGTCGCCCGTGCTTTGGTGGAGGAAGGACTTGGATCTTCGAACTGCGCGACGCGCGCCTCGAAATCATCGACGATCGGCTGCAGCAGCCGCTGCGAGGCTTCTGCGGCACCTGAAAGCGCGCCCAGCCAGACGCCGAAAGCGTGGTTGGCGAGCCCGAGGCCAAGCGCCGACATCGCCGCCGCACCCGCCACAGGATGCACGAAAAGGTTGACGGCGCTGGCCATCTCCTTCGGCATCATCCTGGTCAAGTCTTGGTTCATCTTCTCGATCTGGTCCAAATTGGGCATCAGCGGGTTCGAATACGGCGCCATAGAGTTCTCCTGGTCGTTTCTTCGTTCGCCCCGCCCTTCGCTGCGGACTTTCGTCCGCGTAAACATTCTTCTATTCCGCCGCCACCATCACAGGCTCGGCCCGGTGCGCATTGCGCGAAAACTCGTCGATGCGCCGCTCCACTTCGCCGCGGAAATGCCGCATCAGGCCCTGGATCGGCCATGCCGCCGCGTCGCCCAGCGCGCAGATCGTGTGGCCCTCGATCTGCTTGGTGACGTCGAGCAGCATATCGATCTCGCGCTTCTGCGCCTCGCCGCGCACCAGCCGTTCCATCACCCGCCACATCCAGCCGGTGCCTTCGCGGCATGGCGTGCACTGGCCGCAGCTCTCGTGCTTGTAGAAGTAGGAAAGCCGCGCAATCGCTTTCACGACATCGGTCGACTTGTCCATGACGATGACAGCCGCGGTTCCAAGGCCGGATTTGAGGTCGCGCAAGGCGTCGAAATCCATCGGCGCGTCGATGATCTGCTCGGCCGGCACCAGCGGCACCGAGGCGCCACCCGGTATGACCGCCAAAAGATTGTCCCAGCCGCCGCGAATGCCGCCGCAATGCGTCTCGATGAGCTCGCGGAACGGGATCGACATCGCCTCCTCGACCGTGCACGGATTGTTGACGTGGCCGGAGATGCAAAACAGCTTGGTGCCGACATTGTTGGGCCGGCCGAAGGACGAGAACCAGGCCGCACCGCGGCGCAGGATGGTCGGCGCAACCGCGATCGATTCGACATTGTTGACCGTGGTCGGGCAGCCATAGAGGCCGACATTGGCAGGGAATGGCGGCTTCAGCCGGGGCTGGCCCTTCTTGCCTTCGAGGCTTTCGAGGAGCGCTGTCTCCTCGCCACAGATATAGGCGCCGGCGCCGTGGTGCATGTAGATGTCGAAATCGTAGCCGGACGTGTTGTTCTTGCCGATCAGCTTGGCCTCGTAGGCCTCCTCGATCGCGCGCTGCAGCGCCTCGCGCTCGCGGATGAACTCACCGCGCACATAGATGTAGGCGGCAATCGCGCCCATGGCGAAACCGGCAAGCAGCGCGCCCTCGACCAGCGTGTGCGGGTCGTTGCGCAGGATGTCGCGGTCCTTGCAGGTGCCGGGCTCGGATTCGTCGGCGTTGATGACGAGATAGCTCGGCCGGCCGTCGCTCTGCTTGGGCATGAACGACCATTTGAGCCCGGTCGGGAAGCCTGCGCCGCCGCGACCGCGCAGGCCCGACGCCTTCATCTCGTTGACGATCCACTCGCGCCCCTTGGCAACGATGCCGGGCGTGTTGTCCCAGGCGCCGCGTGCCATCGCGCCGGCCAGCGACTTGTCGAACAGGCCGTAGATATTGGTGAAGATGCGGTCTTTATCCCCGAGCATTTTTCGTCCCTCAGACCGGCTTCTTGCCGAAGACGCGGATGTATTCGGCCACGCCACCCTTGGCGAGCGCCTTGGCCTGCTTGACCCAGTCGTCGCGATCGATGCGGCCCTGGAAAGAGAGATAGCCATCCACCCACTCGCGTTCGGCCTTCTTCCACGACGCGACCTGCGCGAAGGTAAAAATGCCCAGCGTATGCAGGATGCCCTCGATCTTGGGGCCGACGCCGGAGATCAGCTTTAGGTCATCGACCTGTACCGGTTTATCGATGCCGGCCGGACGGTTCTTGTCCTCGAGCGACGGTTTGGCCGGCTTGGCTGCCGGTACCTTGACCTCCGGCGCCTTGAAGGCGGATGCCGGCTCGGCCTTGGTTATTGGACCGTTGCGCTGCTTGGAAACCTGCTCGACCTTGGAGTCTGCCTTGTTGGCATTGGCGGCCGAATGCAGTGGGGCGGCAACGCTCGCCGCCTTTTCAACCGTCGGCGCGACCTTGGTTTTTGAA
This sequence comes from Mesorhizobium sp. M0140, assembly GCF_040322475.1. Taxonomy (NCBI): domain Bacteria; kingdom Pseudomonadati; phylum Pseudomonadota; class Alphaproteobacteria; order Hyphomicrobiales; family Phyllobacteriaceae; genus Mesorhizobium; species Mesorhizobium sp. M0140. Next base: position 29,447 of record NZ_JAMYTM010000032.1, read on the forward strand.
GGCGTCTTCAATGCCGGGCTGGTTTCAGGGGCGTCGGTCTTCGGCTTGCTGGTGTTGGACGGCGCGACAGGGGCCGCAGCCGGTGCCGGCACGGGCCCTGCGATGATCGCGTCGGGCGCCGCCCTGGCGGCCCTGGCCGCTTCCCTGGCTTCCCTTTCACGGGTCGACTTGAGGATCGCCTTTTCGCTCTTCAGCGTGGTGAGGCCGGAGGCCGGCTCCGAGCCGGTACGGCCGTTCTGCGGCCCCGGTTCCACCGAAGCACCCTTGCCGGCGTCATAGAGATCGATGATTTCAGCCAGGCGTTCCGGCGTCAGATCCTCGAACGTGTCCTTGAAGATCATGACCATCGGCGCGTTGACGCAGGCGCCAAGGCATTCGACCTCTTCCCAGGACAAGGTGCCTTTGTCGTTGGCGTGGAACTGGTCGTGATGGATCCTGGAGCGGCAGACATCCATCAGCGCTTCCGAACCGCGCAGCATGCAGGGCGTGGTGCCGCAGACCTGGATGTGCGCACGCGTGCCAACCGGATTCAACTGGTACTGCGTGTAGAAGGTCGCGACCTCGAGCCCGCGGATACGCGGCATGCCGAGCATGTCGGAGATCGTCTCGATCGCCGCCTTCGTCACCCAGCCTTCCTGCTCCTGCGCTATCATCAGCAAGGGAATGATGGCCGACTGTTCGCGACCCTTCGGATATTTCTTGATCCATTGCTTCGCAGCCGCGGCATTCGCCCGGTTGAAGGCGAAGGAGGCTGGCTGGACGCTGGCTTCTGCGAGACGGCGGACTGACATTTAGCGATCGACCTCACCAAACACGATGTCGAGGGAGCCGAGAACGGCGGTGACGTCGGCCAGCATGTGGCCGCGGCAGAGGAAATCCATCGCCTGCAGATGCGCGAAACCCGGCGCGCGCAGCTTGCAGCGGTAGGGCTTGTTGGAGCCGTCGGAGACGAGATAGACGCCGAATTCGCCCTTCGGCGCCTCGACCGCGGCGTAAACCTCGCCGGCTGGCACGCGATAACCCTCGGTGTAGAGCTTGAAGTGATGGATCAGCGCTTCCATCGAGCGCTTCATCGCCTGGCGCTTGGGCGGCACCACCTTGCCGTCGAGGTTCGACACCGGGCCGGCGCTTTCCTTGCCGAGCAGGAGATCGACGCACTGGCGCATGATCTTCGCCGACTGGCGCATTTCTTCCATGCGCACGAGGTAGCGGTCGAAACAGTCGCCGTTCTTGCCGATCGGAATGTCGAAATCCATTTCCGAATAGCATTCATAGGGCTGCGACTTGCGCAGGTCCCAGGCTGCACCCGAGCCACGCACCATCACGCCCGAAAAACCCCAGGCCCAGGCATCCGCCAGCGAGACGATGCCGATATCGACATTGCGCTGCTTGAAGATGCGGTTGCCGGTCAGCAACTGATCGAGGTCGTCGATCGACTTCAGGAACGGGTCGATCCACTTGCCGATGTCCTCGACCAGCTTCTGCGGCAGGTCCTGATGGACGCCGCCGGGACGGAAATAGGCGGCATGCATGCGCGAACCGGAGGCGCGCTCATAGAACACCATCAGCTTTTCGCGCTCGACGAAGCCCCACAGCGGCGGCGTCAGCGCGCCGACGTCCATAGCCTGCGTCGTCACATTGAGGATGTGCGACATGATGCGGCCGATTTCGCAATAGAGCACGCGGATCAGCTGCCCGCGCTTCGGCACTTCGATGCCGAGCAGGCGCTCGGCGGCGAGCGCGAAGGCGTGCTCTTGGTTCATCGGCGCGCAATAGTCGAGCCGATCGAGATAAGGGATCGCCTGCAAATAGGTTTTGGCTTCGATCAGCTTTTCGGTACCGCGATGCAAGAGCCCGATATGCGGATCGACGCGATCGACGACTTCGCCGTCCAGCTCCAGCACAAGGCGCAAAACGCCGTGCGCCGCAGGGTGTTGCGGGCCGAAATTGATGTTGAAGTTGCGGACCGAGGTTTCAGCCATTTACTGCTTTGCCTTCTCGTCACCCGGCAGCACGTAATCCGTACCTTCCCACGGGGACAAAAAATCGAAATTGCGGAATTCCTGCTTGAGCTCGACCGGCTCATAGATGACGCGCTTGGCCTCGTCGTCGTACCGCACCTCGACGAATCCGGTCAGCGGGAAATCCTTGCGTAGCGGATGGCCTTCGAAACCGTAGTCGGTCAGCAGGCGACGCAGATCGGGATGGCCCGAAAACAGCACGCCGTAGAGATCGTAGGTCTCGCGCTCGAACCAGTCGGCGCCGGGGAACACGCCGGTGATCGACGGCACCATGGTTTCCTCGTCGGCCTGCACCTTGACGCGGATGCGCACATTCTGCTTCGGCGACAACAGATGATAGACGACGTCGAAGCGCTTGGCCCGCGACGGATAGTCGGCGCCGCAGACGTCGATGATCGAGATGAACTGGCAGCGCGCATCGTCGCGCAGGAAGGTCATCACCTCGACCAGATCGCGCGGCTCGACGTGAACGGTAAGCTCGCCATAGGCAAGCACCCCGTCACTGAAGCGGCCAGGCAGCTTCTCGCCGAGATAGGTCGACAGTTCGCTCAGGGATGCGGTCATGGATTTACCGTTCGATCGTGCCGGTGCGGCGGATTTTCTTCTGCAGCAGAAGAATGCCGTACAGCAACGCTTCGGCGCTCGGCGGACAGCCGGGCACATAGATGTCGACCGGCACGATGCGGTCGCAGCCGCGCACCACCGAATAGGAATAATGGTAGTAGCCGCCGCCATTGGCGCAGGAGCCCATCGAGATGACGTAGCGCGGTTCCGGCATCTGGTCGTAGACCTTGCGCAGCGCCGGCGCCATCTTGTTGGTCAGCGTGCCGGCGACGATCATGATGTCGGACTGGCGCGGGGACGCACGCGGCGCGACGCCGAACCGCTCCGAATCATAGCGTGGCATCGAGGTGTGGATCATCTCGACCGCGCAGCAAGCGAGGCCGAACGTCATGAACATCAGCGACCCGCTGCGCGCCCAGGTGATGAGCGCCTCGGTCGAAGTGACCAAAAAGCCCTTGTCGGCCAACTCATTGTTGATCTCGAGGAAGAAGGGATCGTCCTCCCCCACCGGCCTGCCGGTGTTGGGATCGATAATACCCTTGGGCTTCGGCGCGACGAGGGTGCCTGAACTGTCGTTCAATCCCATTCCAGCGCTCCTTTTTTCCATTCATAGGCAAAGCCGATGGTCAGCACCGCCAAAAACACCATCATCGACCAGAAACCGAGCATGCCGATCTTCGAAAACGACACCGCCCACGGAAACAGGAAGGCCACTTCCAGGTCGAAGATGATGAACAGGATCGACACCAGGTAGAAACGGATGTCGAACTTCATGCGCGCGTCGTCGAACGAGTTGAAACCGCACTCGTAGGCGGAAAGCTTTTCGGGATCGGGATTGCGATAGGCCACCAGGAAGGGTGCGGCCAGCAACGCCAGGCCGACAACCAGCGCCACGCCTATGAACAGGACGATGGGCAGGTATGAGCTCAAGAGTGCGTTCATGCTCGGCTTTCCGTTGGCGCCAATCCACTTTGATTACAGCACCGGACCCTAATGCGGAAGCGTGACAGTTTAACCGCTGAACCGTTTTAAGGGCTTATGCTGCAACGCGGCGAGGGTTAGCGCAGCACTTCCAGCGAAGCAAGTCAAACCTTGTTCAAAACACCGACTGGACGGCATATCGCGGCAAACTGGTCCGATCCGCTCCTGTTTGATTTCCTTCGCTTTTTACTCCACTTTTCTCTCCTGACATGGATGCCGCCAAAACCCTGCTAGCATGGGTTGGAATCAGCCATTCGACCCTCGGTCAAAACACTTCAAAGTGATGCCTGCATGAAGGAAAAGATCTCGCTCCCCACGGCCCGTCGCATCGCGCTTGCCGCCCAGGGGTTTCTCGATCCCCGCCCGACCGGCACGCCTGACCGCCGACATTTTGCCCGCACCCTCTCCCGCACCGGCCTGCTGCAGATCGATTCCGTCAGCGCGGTGGTGCGCGCTCATTATATGCCGCTCTATTCGCGCCTTGGCCCCTACCCGTTCTCGCTGCTCGACAACGCGGCCGTGACGCGCAAGCGCACGGTTTTCGAATACTGGGGGCACGAGGCCTCCTTCCTGCCGGTCGAGACATACCCGCTGATGCGCTGGCGCATGCAGCGCGCCGAGCGCGGCGACGAAATGTATCTGGGCCTCGCCAAATGGGGCCGCGAGCACGCCGCCTACATCGAAGAGATCTACCGCCAGGTCGCCGAGCGCGGCCCGATCGCCGCTTCCGCGCTCGAAGGCCAGAAAGGCTCGGGCGGCTGGTGGGGCTGGAGCCATGCCAAGCACGCCTTCGAATGGCTGTTCTGGGCCGGGCGCATCACCACGGCGCACCGCCGCGGTTTCGAGCGCTTCTATGACCTGCCCGAACGCGTGCTGCCGCAGGCGATCCTCGATCTGCCGGTACCGGCAGCCGAGGACGCGCACCGCGAATTGCTGCGCATTTCTGCCCGCGCCCACGGCGTGGCGACTTCAGGCGACCTGCGCGACTATTTCCGCCTGTCGCCGGCCGACATGAAGGGCCGGCTGGAGGAACTGGTTGAAACGGGCGAGCTGCTGCCGGTGCGTGTCGAAGGTTGGGACAAGCCGGCCTATCTTCATAAAGACGCCCGCCTGCCGCGCAAAGTCGAGGCCCGCGCCCTGCTGGCGCCGTTCGATCCGGTCGTCTTCGAGCGGTCGCGCACCGAGCGGCTGTTCGATTTCCACTACCGCATCGAGATCTACACGCCGGCCGACAAGCGGCAATATGGCTATTATGTCCTGCCGTTCCTGCTCGGCGACAGGATCGTGGCACGCGTCGACCTCAAGGCCGACCGTCCGGCCAGCATACTGCGCGTCCATGCGGCCTATGCGGAGCCCGGTGCACCGCCTGAAACCGCTGCAGAGCTGTTCGAGGAATTGAAGCAGATGCAGGGCTGGCTCGGACTCGAACGCATCGAAGTGACGCCTGCCGGGGATTTGGGTCCGGCGCTGCTGAGCGTGATCAGCGACGGGCGCTCTTGACATCAGCCGTCGGCTGCAGCCGTTTGAGGGAGTTTTGTCGGCCTAGGTTCAATGATGGCATCGCAAGAGGTTCTCGACCTGATCCACGAAGCGTTGATTGCGCATGGGATCAGCGCCATCCGTGGACAGAACGATGTCTGGATTGGACTGGAAGACCTGCGCTTTGAAGCCCAAGTTTTCGACAAGGAGCCGTCAGGCTCGGGTCGCAGGCTTGTTCTCGAAATCTACGTCTTCTCACCGTTGCTAGGCACTCAGCCGGTCATCGAATCTTTTGTTGGACTGGGCGACACGCGTGAACAGGCGATTTTCCAAGCATTCGGAAAATTCCTGATCGGTGTATTTCATGTGCTGATCGAGGGCCTTGCGGAGCATGTTTGCGAGAACATGCAAGCCGAGATTGCATTCTGGCAACGGAATGATGCTGGCTGGAAGATCTACGGTGGACCTGTGATCACACAGGCTGCAGTGGAATGCACTCTCAACCGGACATATCCAGCGTTTTATGCCCGCTTGGAAAAACTGTTCACGGCTAAGGTTCGCCCTGGCAGTCATTTCATCCGGATATTCCTGGCGAGCTATGGCGGAGCACTGGTCGGCAACGAAATTCTCCTGGACAACGAAACTTGGCCGGAAGGTCAAGAGCTCCTCGTTGATCAGGACTGGCACCACGGCGACGGGTACCAGGCGCTGCGTCAGGTCATCCTTGCGTTGCCGGGAGATAACAATTGAGCCAACGTACACAGGCTAGCGGATAAACAATGGATATCAAAGCCAGGCTGACCCAAGAGGTGCAGGAGTGCCTCGATAGGATTTCGTCCTTTTCATGGGACGTACATGCGCAGGCAATCCGAAAACGCTACCCTAGACCTGCTGGAGACACATTTGGCTTCAAAGTTGATGGCATTTACTTCGATGTGGGTGACAGCGCCGGATGGCTGGACCGGCAAGATGGAGATATCCTTCTGACGGCTTTCGTTACAGCTTTTCCTGATCCCAACAACGAAGATGGCATTCGCGAAGAGCGGTCAGTGGTAGTGAAGCGTCCCCGCCCCTGATTTCAGATTGCCCCTGCGTTGCGTTGACACCGCCGCCCGCAAAAGCCTAAATCCGGTTCCAGATGGTCCCTTGCCCGCAACGGCAAGGGCTAAGAGGGAATGCGGTGCGGGGCAAAATCCCAAATCCGCGGCTGTCCCCGCAACTGTAAGCGAAGAGCCAAGGCCGAAAGCCACTGGGGAGTTCCCGGGAAGGCGGCTACCCAAGGCGATGACCCGCGAGCCAGGAGACCTGCCGTCTGCGACTTTAGAATCCGATCGCCCGGCGGGTTTCCGGGCAAGGAGCCCGATCTTTGGACCACGACAGCAGTTTTTCGGCTGGCACAGCGGATATTTCGTCCGGCCATAATGATGCCTTGGCCGGCGTCACCATCATCGTCTGCGCCTCCTGCCGCAATGAGACCGGCTCCGACGCCCATCCCCGCGCCGGCGAATTGCTGGCGGACGACACGCGCCGCGCCGCATCTGGCGACGATATTCGCATCCGCAGCGTCGAATGCCTCGGCAATTGCAAGCGGCGCCTCAGCGCCGCCATCCTGCGCGACGGCTGCTGGAGCTATGTCTTCGGCGACCTGACCACGACCAGCGGCGCCGACCTCATCACGGGTGCCAAGCTCTTCGCCACCTCGAAGGACGGCCTGATTCCATGGCGCGGCCGCCCCGATAGCCTGAAGCGTGGCCTCGTTGCCCGCATCCCTCCCCTCGACCTGTTGAAGGACTGATCATGACTGCTTCCGTCTCGCGCGTTCCCTGCACCGTCGTCACCGGCTTCCTCGGCGCCGGCAAGACGACGCTGGTCCGCCATCTCCTGGAAAACGCCGGCGGCAAACGCATTGCCATCATCGTCAACGAATTCGGCGACATCGGCATCGACGGAGAGATTTTGAAGGGCTGCGGCATCGACACCTGCCCGGAGGAAAACATCGTCGAACTGGCCAATGGCTGCATCTGCTGCACCGTCGCCGACGATTTCGTGCCGGCGCTTGACAAGATCCTGTCGCTGACGCCGAGGGTCGACCATATCCTGATCGAAACCTCGGGCCTGGCGCTGCCCAAGCCGCTGGTCCAGGCCTTCCAGTGGCCGAGCGTGAAGAGCCGCGTCACAGTCGATGGCGTCATCGCCGTGGTCGACGGCCCGGCGCTGGCCGAAGGCCGCGTCGCCAACGACATGGACGCCTTGCAGGCGCAGCGCGCCGGGGACGAGACGCTCGACCATGACGATCCTGTGGAAGAAGTGTTCGAGGATCAGATCGCCTGCGCCGACCTGATCATCCTGTCGAAGAGCGACCTGATGGACGCCGCCGGCACCGCCCGCGCCAACGCCATCATCAACGAACATTCCGCCCGCGCGGTGAAGATCGTGCCGACGTCGCATGGCAAGGTCGATCCCTCCGTGCTGCTCGGTCTCGGTCTCGCCGTCGAGGACGACATCGAAAACCGCAAGTCCCACCATGACGGCGCATTCGACCATGAGCATGACGACTTCGACACCTTCATCGTCGACATTGCCTCGATCGCCAATCCGGACGAGTTGGCAAAGCGCGTCGCCACCGTCGCCGAAGAAGAGAACGTGCTGCGCGTAAAAGGCTTCGTCGAGGTCGGCGGCAAGCCCATGCGGCTCTTGCTGCAGGCCGTCGGGCCGCGCGTCAATCATTACTATGACCGCGCCTGGACCGCGCAGGACGACCGCCGCTCGCGTCTCGTCGTCATCGGCCTGAAGGGGCTGAACCGCCCGGCGATCGAGCGTATACTCGCCGGCTGATCTCGGACACGGGTTGCGATGCACATCCTCACCACGACATCCGCCTCGCTCGACGACCTCGCCGAGCCGGTCGATCTGCGGCAGACGCCGGCGGATATCGTGGCCCTGTCCTTCACCGACAGCGACCTCGCCGGACTGGCGGCAGCCTGGAAGGCCGATGCCGGCCGCCTGCCCTCGATGCGGCTGGCTGCCCTGCGTGACCTGCGCCATCCCATGTCCGTCGACCTCTGGGTCGACAGCGTCGCCCGCCACGCCAAGGTCATCCTCGTGCGCATCCTCGGCGGCTACGACTGGTGGCGCTACGGCTGCGACCAGCTTGCCTCGACCGCCCGCGAACGCGGGATCAAACTGGCGCTGCTGCCCGGCGAATGCCGCGACGAGGATCTGCGCCTGATCGAAGCCTCGACGCTGCCGCGCGAGGAGCTCGATGGCCTGCTCGACTATTTCCGCGAGGGCGGCCCGGCGAATATGAGCGCGCTGGTGCGGAGATTGGCGGGGCTGGCTGGATCGGATGCGGACGTAGCAGAGCCGGTTCCAGTGCCGAAAGCCGGGTTTTATGAGCCAGGACTTGGGGTCGTTGGTGATCCTTCACACCCCCCTCTGTCCTGCCGGACATCTCCCCCGCAAGGGGGGAGATCGGACTTCATCAAAGCCGGCTCTTTTCCCGTTTCATTAGAAGCTGACGCGTCCGCAACCTCGACAATTGGCGAAATCTCCAATGACAGCGCAATCTCCCCCCTTGCGGGGGAGATGTCCGGCAGGACAGAGGGGGGTGTGAAGGAACTCGACGCTGACAACGTCAACGCTCCTATCATCCCCATCCTGTTCTATCGCTCGATGCTATTGGCCGCCGATGTCGCGCCCATCGATGCGCTTTTCCACGCGCTCCGCCAGCGCGGCATCAATCCGGTCCCCATCTTCGTCTCCAGCCTCAAGGACCCCGCATCCCTGGCCTCCGTGGAAACAGCACTCGCCACGCTCAAACCCGCCGCCATCATCACCGCGACCGCTTTCGCGTCCGGCGCCGAGCCCGGAAATGAGACCCTGTTCGACCGCGCCGGCGTACCGGTCTTCCAGGTCATCGTCGCCACCACCCGCCGCGACGTCTGGGAGACCAACCAGCGCGGCCTGGCGCCCGCCGACCTCGCCATGCATGTCGTGCTGCCCGAACTCGACGGCCGCATCCTGGCCGGCGCCATTTCCTTTAAGGGCGAGAGCGAGATCGATCCAGCACTTGGCCACCGCGCCTTTGCCAACCGGCCGGAACCGGATCGTGTGGCGCAAGTGGCTGACCGCGTCGCGGCCTTTATCCGCCTGCAGGAGACAGCCCGCGCCGAACGCAAGCTGGCCATCCTGATGCCGGATTATCCCAGTGCCCCCGGCCGCACGGGCTACGCCGTGGGTTTGGATGTCCCGTCCAGCGTGCTGGCCATGCTGCAGGACCTCAGCGAACAGGGCTATGTCGTTGAGGGGATTCCGCAAACGCCGCGTGAGTTGCTGGCGCGGCTGGGCCAGGGCGGGCATGGCTTGGCCTTGAGGGATTATGTGGAGTTCTCGAAGGCACTGCCGTCTGCAGCAATTGCTGCCGTAGATGCAGCTTGGAAGGCTGAATATGAGATAGGTTTGTGCGAGGCACCCCCCTCTGTCCTGCCGGACATCTCCCCCGCAAGGAGGGAGATCGGCAGTTCCGCCATCGGCGCTCATTCTGCGACGTTCGTAGCTGGCGAAAGCGGCAATGAGAGCTCAATCTCCCCCCTTGCGGGGGAGATGTCCGGCAGGACAGAGGGGGGTGCTCAAGCGCCAACCGCCGCCCACTTCCCCTTCCGCGCAGCCACTTTCGGCAACATCACGGTCGCCCTCGCCCCAGACCGCGGCCGCTCCGTCGACCGCCGCGCCGACTACCACGACCCGACGCTCCCGCCGCGCCATGCGCTGATCGCCTTCGGCCTGTGGCTGCGCAAATCGCTCGGCGTCCATGCGCTCGTCCATGTCGGCGCGCATGGCACGCTGGAGTGGCTGCCGGGCAAGACCGTTGCGCTTTCGGAGAACTGCTTTCCCGAGATCGTCACCGGCGCCTTGCCCGTCATCTATCCCTTCATCGTCTCCAACCCAGGCGAAGCGGCGCAAGCCAAGCGCCGCATCGCCGCCGTCACCCTTGGCCATCTGCCACCGCCGCTGACCGGCGCCGGGCTCGACGAGAACCAGCACAAGCTCGAACGGTTGGTCGACGAATATGCCCAGGCCGACGGGCTCGACCGCCGCCGCCGCGACCGGCTGGCCAAGCTGATCGTCGACACCGCGCAGAAGACCGGCCTCGCTTCCGAAGCCGGCGTCGCCACGACCGACGCGCCCGACGAAGCGTTGCGCCGCATCGACGCCTGGCTCTGCGACCTCAAGGATTTTGCCATCAAGGACGGGCTGCATATCTATGGCCGCGCCCCTGAGGACGAGCCCGACGCCATGCGGCGCCAGAGTGCGGCAGCCGAGAAGGCGGCGCTGCTCGCCGCACTCGATGGCCGCCACGTCAAGGCCGGCCCGGCCGGCGCGCCCGCGCGGGGTCGCTCGGACGTTCTGCCCACCGGCCGCAATTTGTTCACCTCGGACCCGCGCACCATGCCGACGCCGACCGCCTATGATCTGGGCAAGGCAGCGGCGGAGGAAGTGGTGCGCGGCTACATGCAATCGCATGGCGACTGGCCGCGCTCGCTGGTCATCGATCTCTGGGGCTCGGCCTCACTGCGCACCGGCGGCGAGGAGATCGCGCAAGGCCTGGCGCTGATGGGCTGCCGACCGCAATGGGATTCGGCGACCGGCCGCATCACCGGCATCGAGGTGCTACCGCCGGCCGCGCTCGGCCGCCCGCGCGTCGATGTCACCTGGCGCATATCAGGCCTGTTCCGCGATATGTTCCCGACCCAGATCGCACTGATCGATGCCGCCGCCAACGCGGTAGCCGCCCGCGACGAGGACGATACGGAAAACCCGCTCGCGGCCAAAACCCGTGCCGACGGCAAGCTCAGCCCGCGCATCTTCGGCACCTCGCCCGGCACCTATGGCGCCGGCGTCGAGGATATCTTGTCCTCCGGCAACTGGGCCGCGCGCGAAGAAATCGGCCGCGCCTATCTCGACGCCACCTCGCACGCCTATGGCGGCGCAGAAGGAGAAGGCATCTCGGTGCCCGGCGCCTTCGAAGGCCGCATCGCCGAAGCCGATCTTCTCGTCCACACCGGCGACGACCCCGGCCGCGATATCCTCGAGGGCTCCGCCGACGTCGCCTTCATTGGCGGGTTTTCGGCTGCCTTGGCAACCCTGGGCAGGCATGCCGACGTCATCGTGCTCGACACCACCGATCCGCAAAGGCCGAAGCTCCGCTCGGTAGGCGAAGCGGTATCGCGGGTGGTGCGCGCCCGCGCCGTCAATCCACGCTTCATTGCAGGCCAGATGCGCCACGGCCCACGCGGCGCCTCCGAATTTGCCGAAACCGTCGACCGGCTGGTCGGCTTTGCCGAAACCACACACGCCATTTCGGGAGCGCTGATCGAGGCGGTGCATGATGCCTATCTCGGCGATCCCGAGGTTCGCGCCTTCATCCTGCGCGAAAACCCCGCCGCTGCCAAAGTCATCGCCGAGCGCTTCCTGTCGGCGCGACGGCGTGGCCTCTGGCATCCCCTGCGCAATTCCATCGACGACGACTTGACGGCCATGATTGCCGAGGCCGAGGCGCTTGGGGTGGCTGCATGAACGCCTTCTCGCGCCGCGGCGCCTGCCCGGCTTTGTCGGCGCCAATGCAAACCGGCGACGGGCTTTTGGTGCGGCTCAACCCGGTCGCTGGAGGCCCATCTTCTGGAGGATTGTCGCCGAAGCTTTTGATCGGGTTAGCCGAATCGGCTTTGCGGCATGGCAACGGCATCATGGAAGTGACCGCGCGCGGCAGCCTGCAGATACGCGGGCTGACGGCGGACAGCGCGGCGTTGCTGGCGGCGGAGGTCGATGCGCTTGATATCGCGGTGCGCACCGGCGTGCCGGTCGAGACCGGGCCGCTGGCCGGCATCGATCCGCAAGAGATTGCCGATCCCCGGCCACTGGCCGAGCGGATCAGGGCGGCGATTGGCGAGGCTGGGCTGACGCAACGGCTCGGGCCGAAGGTTTCCGTGATTGTCGATGGCGGTGGGCAGTTGACCATGGATGCGGTGACGGCCGATGTGCGGCTGAAGGCGGTGCGGGCCAGCGCTGGCGTGCTGTGGGCTGTGTCTGTTTCAGGTGACGGCCAAAGCGCGAGGCCGCTTGCGACGGTCGATGACGATGTAGCGCGCGATATTGCCGTTGCGGTGCTCAGGATGATTGCCGAGAAGAGTCGGGAGGCGCATGCGAGGGATTTGACGGACCGCCAATTGGCCTCTCTCGCAGGTTGGCACTCCGTCACACCCCCCTCTGTCCTGCCGGACATCTCCCCCGCAAGGGGGGAGATTGAGCCGTCATCGGCGCTTTCGCCAATTGCCGACGTCACGCCCACCGCCGAGGTGGCAGGACGAGAGCCGGCGCCGGAACTGCCGATCTCCCCCCTTGCGGGGGAGATGTCCGGCAGGACAGAGGGGGGTGTGCAGGATCACCGACCCATCGGTCTTTTCCCTTTGGGCGGCAATGCCACCGCCCTCGGCATTGCCCTCCCCTACGGCAGCATGCCGGCCGACAAACTCATCGCCCTCGCTCAACACGCCCTCACCCTCGGCACGTCAGAAATCCGCCTAGCCCCAGGCCGCGTCTTGCTTTTCCTAGGTCAGCCACCGGCCGCCAACTCATCGCTCCAACACACCGCCGCCACCCTCGGCTTCGTCACCGCCCCCACCGACCCGCGCACGCGCATCGCCGCTTGCCCCGGCACACCAGCCTGCGCCTCCGGCCGCATCGCCACGCGCGACATTGCCGAGACGATTGCCGCTGAAACTGCCGACATCCCAGACCTCACCCTGCACATTTCCGGATGCGCCAAGGGCTGCGCCCACCCCGGCCCGGCGGCCCTGACGATAGTCGGCGGCGAAAACGGAGCCGGACTTGTCGTGAACGCGACGGCAAAGGCCCTTCCTGCGGGCTACAGGCCGGGCTATGACGCCGCGCGCGGCATCAGCCACGTCGCGGCAATGATCCGCAGCACACGATATCAAGGCGAAACCGCCGCCGCTTGCCTGGCAAGGCTCGGACCGGCCGGTGTCGCCGAGGCTTACCGACAGGCCCAAACTGAAAAACGGAAATGAGCATGGCCGCCTACGACTATATCCATGACGGCACGGCGATCTACGAGCGCTCCTTCGCCATTATCCGCGCCGAGGCCGATCTGTCGCGCTTCTCCGAGGCCGAGGCCGATGTCGCCATCCGCATGATCCATGCCTGCGGCCAGGTCGAAGCTTCAAGTCATTTTGTGTTCTCCACGGATTTGGTTGCCGCTGCCCGCACCGCTTTGGCGGCGGGCGCGCCGATTTTCTGCGACGCGGAAATGGTCTCGCATGGCGTCACTCGCGCCAGGCTGCCGGCCGGCAACGAGGTGATCTGCACCTTGCGCGATCCGCGCACGCACGACATCGCTGGGCAAATCGGCAACACCCGTTCGGCCGCCGCGATCGACCTTTGGGGCGAACGCTTGGCGGGGTCGGTGGTCGCCATCGGCAATGCGCCGACCGCGCTGTTCTATCTATTGGAAAAACTGCGCGACGGCGCGCCGAAGCCTGCGGCCATCATCGGCATGCCGGTCGGCTTCGTCGGCGCTGCCGAATCGAAGGACGCGCTGGCCGAGAATTCCTATGGCGTTCCCTACGCCATCGTGCGCGGACGGCTCGGCGGCAGCGCCATGACCGCCGCAGCGCTCAATTCACTGGCGAGGCCCGGCCTGTGAGCGCCCTTCTCAAAGGCCGTCTCGTCGGCGTCGGCACCGGTCCCGGCGACCCCGAACTGCTGACCCTGAAAGCCGCGCGCGCCTTGGCGGAAGCCGATGTCGTGGCCTATTTCGCCAAGCGCGGCAACAACAGCAACGCGCGTGCCATCGTCGAAGCGCAGTTCCGGCCCGAAATGACGGAATTGCCGCTGCTCTATCCCGTCACCACCGAAATCGCTAGGGATCACGACGACTACCGCTCGCAGATCACGGCTTTCTACGAAGAGTCGGCCGAAAAGGTCGCCGAACACCTTCAGGCAGGCCGAATGGTTGCCGTGCTGTCGGAAGGCGACCCGCTTTTCTACGGCTCCTACATGCATCTGCATGTCCGGCTCGCCCATCGCTTCCCGACCGAGGTCATTCCCGGCGTCACCGCCATGTCCGGCTGCTGGTCGCAGACCGGTGTGCCGATCGTTCAGGGCGACGACGTGCTGACGGTGCTGCCCGGCACGATGAGCGAATTCGAGCTGACCCGCCGGCTGGCCGACACCGACGCCGCCGTCATCATGAAGGTCGGCCGCAACCTGCCCAAGATCCGGCGGGCCCTGGAGGCTACGGCCAAGCTGTCGCGCGCCGTCTATGTCGAGCGCGGCACCATGGCCGGCAGCGTGTCGATGAAGCTGGCCGACAAGCGGGACGACAAGGCGCCCTATTTCGCCATCGTGCTGGTCGCCGGCTGGTCCGGCCGCCCCGGCGCCGTGGGAGCGCAAGTATGAGCGGCCGCCTCACTGTCATCGGCCTTGGCCCCGGCAATGCCGATCAAGTCACTCCGGAAGCCAGCCGCGCCGTCGCCGAGGCGAAATTCTTTTACGGCTACAAACCGTATCTCGACCGGCTGGAATTGCGCCCGGATCAGACCCGCGTCGCTTCCGACAACCGCGAGGAACTCGCCCGCTCCAAGGACGCACTGGTCAAAGCCGCCGAGGGCCACGACGTCGCGGTGGTTTCCGGTGGGGATCCCGGCGTGTTCGCCATGGCGGCGGCCGTCTGCGAGGCGATCGAGGCCGGCCCGGCCGAATGGCGCACGGTCGATATCGCCGTCGTGCCCGGCATCACCGCCATGCTGGCGGTTGCCGCCCGCATCGGCGCGCCCCTCGGCCATGATTTCTGCGCCATCTCGCTGTCCGACAATCTGAAGCCATGGGAGCTGATCGAACTGCGCCTGCTGGCGGCAGCCGGCGCCGGCTTCGTCATCGCGCTCTACAACCCGATCAGCAAGGCACGCCCCTGGCAGCTCGGTCGCGCCTTCGAATGCCTCACCGCGATCCTGCCAGGCACCACGCCGGTGATTTTCGGCCGCGCCGCCGGCCGCCCGGACGAGCGCATCGAGGTCTACCTGCTCGCCGATGTCGAGGCTGAAAAAGCCGATATGGCGACCTGCATCATCATCGGCTCGCCGGAAACCCGCATCATCAAGCGCGCTGAGAAGTCGGCGCTGGTTTACACGCCGCGCTCGTCCACGGGGCGGACAAAATGATCGACCATCACGGTCAGCGCTTCAACGCTTTCAGCCGCGGGAACATCCGGCAAGGTTGGCCGTTGGATCATGACCACCTGGAGGCCAAGCGCCCGCGCCGCGGCGATCTTGCCATAGGTCGCTTCGCCGCCGCTGTTCTTGGACACGACGACATCGATGCGTTGCTTTTCGAGCAGCGCGCGTTCCTCCGCCTCACGAAACGGGCCACGGGCCAGAAGATAGCTCGCATCCGGCACGGCAAGCTTGGGCTCGATCGCGTCGACGCTGCGGACGAGATAATGATGCTGGGGCGCAGCTTCGAAAGCGGCGACCTCTTGCCGGCCCAGCGCCAGGAAAACACGGCGCGGCGCCAGTCCAAGTGCTCGCGCGGCATCGCCGGATGTATTGACCTCAGTCCAGCGGTCGCCTTCGACAGGCTCCCAGCCGGGGCGTCGCAGCGCAAGGATCGGCACACCGGCCACGCGGGCGGCTTGCGCCGCATTGGCGGAGATCCGCGCTGCATAGGGATGCGTGGCGTCAATCAGCAAGTCGGTGCCCGTCTCTCGGAGATAGGTAGCAAGCCCGTCGGCGCCACCATAACCTCCGCTTCGCACCGGCACGCCCTGTTCGACAGGGCTTTCGGTGCGGCCGGCCAGCGACAGCGTGACCGAGGCGCGCGCCGCCAGTTTTCCGGCCAGTTGCCGGGCTTCGGTGGTGCCGCCGAGGATCAGAATACGGTGGGTCATCATGCCTGCTGAAGGTCCGCGCGGTGCCAAGCTCACCCCAAAATGGCTCACAATCGTCGGCATCGGCGAGGACGGTTTAGCGGGTCTCGGCGACGAGGCCAAGCAGCGGATTGCCCAGGCGGAGATCATCTTCGGCGGCAAGCGGCACCTGGCGCTGGTCGCGTCCTTCGCCAAGGGCGAGGCCCGCCCCTGGCCGGTTCCTTTCGATGCCGAGATGACTGATGTGCTGACGCTGGCCGGCAGGCGCGTCTGCGTGCTCGCTTCCGGCGATCCGTTCTTCCACGGCGTCGGCGCCACCCTCGCGCGCAAGGTCAAGCCACAGGAGATGCATGTCATCCCCGCACCGTCGGCCGTTTCGCTGGCGGCCGCGCGCCTTGGTTGGGCGCTGCAGGACATCGAGACCGTCTCGCTGCACGGCCGGCCGCTCGATCTGATCCGGCCGCTGCTGCAGCCAGGCGCGCGCATTTTGGCACTGACGTCGGATAGCGATGCGCCGGCGGCAATAGCGCGCCTGCTCACCGAACTCGACTTCGGCGCCTCGCGGCTGACGATCCTGGAGGCGCTGGGCGGGCCAAGCGAAAACCGGCGCACCGCCCGCGCCGATGCCTTCGATCTCGAAAACATCAATCCGCTCAACGTGCTGGCGATCGAAGTTGAATCCGGTCCGGATGCGCGCGTCCTGCCGCTCACATCAGGCCTTGCCGATCATCTGTTCGACCATGACGGCCAGATCACCAAGCGCGAAATCCGCGCCATCACCCTGTCGGCGCTGGCGCCCAAGCGCGGCGAGTTGCTGTGGGACATCGGCGCCGGCTCCGGGTCCATCGGCATCGAATGGATGCTGGCCCACCCCTCGATGCGCGCCATCGCCATCGAAGCCGATCCGATTCGCGCCGCCCGCATCGGCCGCAACGCCACCGCCTGTGGCGTTCCCGGTCTTGTCGTGGTGGAAGGCAGCGCGCCCAAGGCACTTGCCAGGCTGGACGCGCCTGACGCGATCTTCATCGGCGGCGGCGGCAGCGATGCCGGCGTGTTGAACGCCGCCATCAAGGCCCTGCGCGCCGGCGGCCGCCTCATTGCCAATGCGGTGACGCTGGAGATGGAAGCCCTGCTTCTTGCCCAGCATACAAAGCTCGGCGGCGACCTTACCCGGATCGCCATATCCCGCGCTTCGCCCGTCGGCTCGATGCAGGCATGGCGACCGGCCATGCCTGTCACCCAATGGAGCTGGGTCAAGCCATGATGGTCGCGGGCATCGGCAGCCGAAAAGGCGTGAGCATCGAGGACGTGCTTGCCGCGATTGAAACCGCACTCGAAGCGCATGGACTGGCGATGACGGCGCTTTCGGCATTGGCGACGACCGAGTTCAAACGCAACGAAGGGGCTATTTTCGCTGCCGGCCGTGAACTCAACATCCCGGTGATAGTGGTGGATGTCGCTGGATCCGAACCGTCGCTCCCCCTCACCCAGCCTCCGCTTCGCTCGGCTGACCATTCCGGGGCGAGCCACGTGTCTCGCCCGTCCTTCGGACCCCCGAGCGGAGAGGAGACTACCGGCGCCGGCGCCAGTCTCTTCTCCCCAGCGGGGAGAAGGTGGCCCGAAGGGCCGGATGAGGGGGCTGCCTCGCGCAACCTCTCGCAGGATCTGGCCGGCACGCCATCGGTTTCCGAGGCATCCGCCCTTGCCGTCGCCGGCAAAGGCGCCAGACTGCTCGGCCCCCGCACCGTGCTCGGTCCGGTCACCTGCGCCATCGCCATCAGCGGAGATGCGCCATGACCGTCCATTTCATCGGCGCCGGTCCCGGTGCCGCCGACCTCATCACGCTGCGCGGCGCGAGGCTCTTGGCGAGCTGCCCGGTTTGCCTGCATGCCGGATCGATCGTCGCGCCCGAGCTTTTGCAGCACTGCGCGCCGGGGACAAAACTGATTGATACCGCGCCGATGTCGCTCGACGAGATCGAGGCCGCCTATCTCGACGCCCACAAATCAGGCCATGACGTCGCCCGCCTGCATTCCGGCGACCTGTCGGTGTGGAGCGCCGTGGCCGAGCAGATCCGCCGGTTGGAAAAGCATGGCATTCCCTACACGCTGACGCCGGGCGTCCCCTCCTTCGCCGCTGCTGCCGCCGCATTGCGCCGCGAGCTGACCATTCCCGAAGTCGCGCAAAGCCTGGTGCTGACCCGCGTTTCCGGCCGCGCCTCAAAAATGCCGCCGGGCGAAACGCTGGCCGGTTTCGGCCGCACCGGCGCCACGCTGGCGATTCATCTGGCCATCCACGCCATCGATCGCGTCGTCGCCGAACTGACGCCGCATTATGGCGGCGACTGCCCGGTGGCGATCGTCTTCCGCGCCTCCTGGCCGGACGAGCGCGTAGTGACAGGCACGCTGGCCACAATCGAGGCCCAACTGGCCGCCGATCCGATGGAGCGCACGGCGATCATCTTCGTCGGCCGCTCGCTGGCGGCACAGGATTTCGGGGAGAGTTC
The DNA here is from genome assembly GCF_040322475.1 of Mesorhizobium sp. M0140. NCBI lineage: Bacteria > Pseudomonadati > Pseudomonadota > Alphaproteobacteria > Hyphomicrobiales > Phyllobacteriaceae > Mesorhizobium > Mesorhizobium sp. M0140. The sequence continues at coordinate 47,940 of NZ_JAMYTM010000032.1, forward strand.
ATTGTACGACGCCCACTACCAGCGGCGTTTTCGCGGACGGGACGGATTGTGAGCGGCAGCACCAAAAAAACCGGCGAAAACGCCACGCTCGAAAAAGCCTTGTCCCGGCTGAATTTCAAGTCGCGCCCGCTCGAACCGGGCCATGTCTGGCTGGCCGGCGCCGGTCCCGGCGATCCCGGCTGCCTGACCCTGGAAGTGCTGGCTGCGTTGGCCGAGGCGGACGCCTTGGTCTACGACGCGCTGGTCTCCCCCAATGTCGTCGCCGTTGCCGAAAGCGCCGAGCTGTTCTTTGCCGGCAAGCGCGGCGGAAAACCGTCGATGAAACAGGACGACATCACCGCTTTGCTGGTCCGGCTGGCACGCGAAGGCCGCCGCGTCGTCAGGCTGAAGGGCGGCGATCCCTATATTTTCGGCCGTGGCGGCGAAGAGGCCTTGGCGCTCGTGCGCGAAAACATTCCGTTCCGCGTCCTGCCCGGCCTGACATCGGGGCTCAGCGCGCTGGCCGCCACCGGCATCCCGGCCACCATGCGCGGCATCAACAAGGCGGTGATCCTGGCGACCGGCCACGCCGCCGGCACCGATGACGATCTCGACTGGGCGGCGATCGCCCGAACCGGCCAGCCTGTCGTCGTCTATATGGGCATGGCCAATTTGCCCCTGATATCAGCAGCGCTGCTCGACGGCGGGCTGGCGCCGTCGACGCCGGCGGCTGTGATCGTTGCCGCGACGACGCCGCAGGAACGAACCGTCGTCGCCACGCTGGCCACCATTGCCGAGCAAGCGGCCGCAGCCGGACTGACCTCGCCGGCGCTGATCGTCGTCGGCGGCATCGTCGCCATGCGCGCGGCACTGGCAGGCAAGGCATGACGGCTCGCGCCATCATCGTTGGCGCGCCGCGCTCCGGCTCCGGCAAGACCAGCGTCACCATCGGCATCCTGCGCGCGCTGACCCGGCGCGGGCTGAAAGTGCGCGGCGCCAAATCCGGCCCCGACTATATCGACCCCGGCTTCCACACCGCCGCCACGGGCCTTTCCGGTGTCAATCTCGATAGCTGGGCGATGCCGCCGGCGCTGCTCAACGCGCTCGCGGCGCAAGCCGCCGACGACACCGATTTCGTCATCCTCGAAAGCGCCATGGGCCTGTTCGACGGCATTCCGGCCTCGCCGGGCCGTACCGGTTCGGCCGCTGATCTCGCCCGCCTTTACGGCCTGCCGGTGCTGCTGGTGCTCGACGTGTCCGGCCAGTCGACCACGGCGGCGGCCGTCGCCAAGGGTTTTGCCACCTACGATCCGGATGTGCGCATGGCCGGAATCGTGCTCAACCGGCTCGGCAGCGAGCGTCATCGCCGGCTGTCGGGCGATGCGATCGAGGCGATCGGCCTGCCCGTCGTCGGCGCCATCCTGCGCGATCCCACGCTCAACCTGCCCGAGCGCCATCTCGGCCTCGTCCAGGCCGGCGAATATGACGACCTGATGGCGCATCTCGACCGGCTGGCCGACATGGCGGAAAAATCGCTCGACCTTGATGCCATCATGGCCCTGGCGACCCCCCTCGCCCCGGCGCCTGGCGGCTTCGATGACGCGCTGGCACCGCCCGGTCAACGCATTGCGCTGGCCGAGGATGCCGCCTTCACCTTCCTCTACCCGCATGTCGCGGCGTACTGGCGCAAGGCGGGTGCCGAAATCGTCCCGTTCTCGCCGCTCGCCGACGAGGCACCCGACGAGGATTGCGATGTCTGCTGGCTGCCCGGCGGCTATCCCGAGCTACACGCCGGCAAGCTCGCCGCCGCCGCGAATTTCCGCGCCGGGATGGCGTGTTTTGCAGCAACAAAGCCCATCCATGGCGAGTGCGGTGGCTTCATGGTGTTGGGCGAAGCGCTGGAGGATGCGTCGGGCGAAACGCATGCGATGCTCGGCCTGCTCGGCCATTCCACCAGCTTCGCCAAACGCAAGATGAATCTCGGCTACCGCGAGGCGCGGTTGCGCGTCGACTGCCCGCTGGGCTCACAAGGTGCGCTGATCCGCGGCCACGAATTCCACTATGCTCAGATGACGGCGACAGGCAATGACGAGCCGCTGGCCGACCTTGCCGACGGCCAGGGCAATCCGATCGGCGCCTCGGGCTATCGGCGCGGCCATGTCAGCGGCACCTTCTTCCATGCGATTGCGAGGGGCTAGAGCATGAAGTTCAAGAATCTGGCTCTTTCACCACGGCAGGTCGTCGACGACATCGCGCTTTGCCTGGTCTTCTTCACCCGTCTGCCGCTGCCCGTCTTCGATTTTCGCGGCCGCAGTCTTGCCGCCGCGATCTGGGCAGCCCCCATTGCCGGACTTGTCGTCGGCCTGATCGGCGCCATCGTCTTCGCCACGGCGGAACGGTTTGGGCTGGCCATGGGGCCGGCGGCCGCACTTGCGCTTGTGGCAACCGTGCTCACCACCGGCTGCCTGCATGAGGACGGGCTATCCGACGTCGCCGACGGCTTTGGCGGCGGCAAATCACGCGGCCGCAAACTCGAGATCATGCGCGACAGCCGCATCGGCGCCTATGGTGCGGCGGCGCTGGGCCTGTCGCTGCTGATCCGCTGGAGCGCGCTGTCGGAACTCGTCGACCCTACACAGGCCCTGTTCGCCCTCCTGGCCGCGCACGCGGCCTCGCGCGGCCTGCTTGGCGCCTTCATGCATCTCTTGCCCCCGGCGCGGATCGACGGGCTCTCGGCCGACGCCGGCACGGTTTCGCAGGAAACCGCCATAGCCGGCGCCGTGCTCGGCGCGATCCCGCTCCTCTTGCTCGGGCTGGGCGGCGCTATTTTCGCGCTCATCCTGCTTGGCCTGCTGTTTGCCGCGTTCCGCGCCCTTTGCCTCAACCAGATCGATGGCCAGACCGGCGACACGATCGGGGCCTTGCAGCAAGCGAGCGAGATCGCGGTGCTGCTCGTCGCTTCCGTAGCGCTTTCCTGATCCCTTGGCCTGATTCTCTTGGCCTGATTCCTTTTCGGAGACTTTGCCCCCATGCCCTTCAAATCGCTTAGTGAATTGCGCGCCGCCTGCCTCGACCTGCCGGCCGGCAGCGATGCCGCGGCCAATGCGGTCGCCCGCCGCCAGGACACGCTGACCAAGCCGCAAGGCAGCCTTGGCCGGCTGGAGACGATCGCCGCCTGGCTGGCGCGCTGGCAGGGCCGCGACATGCCGAAACTCGACCGCGTAAAAGTCTTCGTCTTCGCCGGCAACCACGGCGTCACCGCGCAAGGCGTGTCGGCCTATCCCTCGGAAGTCACCGTGCAGATGGTGGCGAACTTCGCCGGCGGCGGTGCCGCCATTAACCAGCTTGCCCGCATGGCCGGCGCCGAACTCGACGTCATCCCGCTCGATCTCGACCATCCGACCGGCGACTTCACGCAAGGGCCAGCGATGGATGAGGAGGCCTTTCTGACGGCAGTTTCGGCCGGCTACGACGCAGTGACGAAAGACCTCGATCTGATCTGCTTCGGCGAGATGGGCATCGGCAACACCACGCCGGCGGCCGCCATTTCAGCCGCCCTGTTCGGCGGTGGCGCGGAAAAATGGACCGGGCGCGGCACCGGTGTCGACGACGCCGGTCTGAAACGCAAGGTCGTCGCCATCGAAGCCGGCCTGAAGCGCCACGCTGCCGCCTTCGCCGATCCGCTAGGGATCGCTGCCGCGCTCGGTGGCCGCGAACTCGCCGCCATCTTCGGCGCGACGCTGGCCGCCCGGCATCTCGGCATACCCGTGCTGCTCGACGGCTTCGTCTGCACCGCCGCCGTAGCTCCGCTGGCCAGGCTGCATCCGACCGGGCTCGCCCACACAATTGCCGCGCACGTTTCGGCAGAATCCGGCCACCGTGGCCTGCTCGAAGCCCTCGGCCTGCCGCCGCTGCTCGATCTCGGCATGCGGCTCGGCGAAGGCTCCGGCGCGTGCCTCGCCGTCAACATCGTCCGCTCGGCGCTGGAATGCCATGCCCGCATGGCAAGTTTTGCAGAAGCGGGTGTTTCGGAGAAGTAGGTATCCAACCCCCGTATCGACCGACAAAGAAGCCGTTGTTACGACAAAGGAAGCATCTTCCGGCATCGGCGATTCTCAACCGGGGAAAAGAGCATTGCTTTTCGATTCGGCCGGTTTCTGAGCCGCATTTTTCAACGCGGCTGAATCGCCACGAGATCCGGATAGCGGTTGAAGAATCACGGCCAGACGCTTGCTCGAGACGCGTCAAACGCGTCTCGTTTTCAGGGTCTTTCCACCAACTCTTCTAGAAATTTGGTGGGTGCGCACAGGATTGAACTGTGGACCCGCTGATTAAGAGTCAGCTGCTCTACCAACTGAGCTACGCACCCACTCGGCCGGCAAAAACCGGCGTTGGCGGGCATATAGCCGCCACCATCGGTCCTGTCCAGCCCTGCCGGAATCATTTCCCGACAAATCGACCGAGCATGCGTTCAATCAGATGAACAGCTTGCCCTCCGCCACCTTGATCGCGTTGCCGCCAATGCGCGCCGAGGCCAGTTTTCCGCCTAGCACGGTCAATTCGAGGCGGATGCGCGAAGGCCGGCCCATCTCCAGCCCCTGCTCGATCCACAGCTGCGAAATGCCGTCGGTCGGCGCGTCGAAATGCATGATGGCGCCGGCAAAGGCCGCTGCCGCCGAGCCGGTCGCCGGATCCTCATAGGAAGGCGTGCCGGGCACGATCATGCGCACATGAAACGCGCTTTCGTGGTTCACCGTCTCGCGGCAGTAGACATAGGGGCTGGCGAAGGCCCACTCGCTCTTGCGCGGCGCCAGTTCCGACCAGGCCTGGTTGTCCAGCCGGATTCGGCCCGCCGCCTCGAGATTGGCAACCGGGATGGTGACGTAGGGCACGCCCGCAGACCAGAACGCGACGCGGTGATTCTCGAAGCCGATCTCGTGCGGCGTCAACCCAAGCGCCACACCGATCGCCTCCGGATCGGCCTCGAGCTTCAGCGGCTCCGGCAGCTTGGCGAGATCGAACTCGGCGAAGGTGTTGCCGTCGTGCTTGCTGACGGCGCAACGCACCGGGCCGATGTTTTCCTCCAGCACGAAGATGCCGGCGCCGCCCTCTTGCGCCAGTTCGGCCAGCGCGATCGCGGCGCCGACCGTCGGATGGCCGGCGAACGGCATTTCATAGTCGGGCGTGAAGATGCGAATGCGGTTTCTGTGCTTGGGATTGTCCGGCGGCAGCACGAACACCGATTCCGACAGGTTGAACTCGCGCGCGATGGCCTGCATCGCGGCCGTGTCCAATCCCTTGCTGTCCAGCACGACGGCCAAAGGATTGCCGGCCAGTCGCTCGGTCGTAAACACATCGTAAAGCAAGTAATTCCGGGTTTTCATTCCTGCCTCAATCCCAACATGGGCGAAATTTAATTTGATATTTGAACCAGTAACCCTGATCTGTGCACAGATAGGGACATTGCGCATTATAGGGGTCCAGCGTGGACCAGATTGTCAATCTGCCAAAGACGGAATCGGATTCCGCCATCGAGACGGCGCTTGGGCTCGACAGACAAGGTCTGCGCAAGTCGCGCCGTCGCGGCTGGCTCTATGCGCTGCTGGCGCTGATCGTGCTCGTCGCCGGGTTTGGCGCTTATCAATGGTATGCCGGCTCGCCGGCCAGGATTGACTACACCACAGTGCCTGCCGCCAAGGCTGATCTCACCGTCGCGGTGTCGGCGACCGGCACGCTGCAGCCGCTGACCCAGGTCGACATTTCAAGCGAACTGTCCGGCATCATCCGCTCGGTCTCGGCCGAGGAGAACCAGCAGGTCAAGAAGGGTGACGTGCTGGCGACACTCGACACGGTGAAACTCGAAGTCCAGATCGAGCGCGCCGAAGCTTCGGCCAAGGCCGCCGCCGCCAATGTCGAGGACGCTACGGTTACGCTGGCCGAAAACGAGAAGGCGCTGGCGCGCGCCGCCGAACTGACCAGGCGTGGCATGGCGACCGACCAGTCGCTTGAAGCAGCAACTGCCACGCGCGACCGTTCCAAGGCAGCGCTCGACAGTGCGCAGGCCAACCTCGCCATCGCCCAGGCCGACCTCAAGGCGCAGCAGACCGACCTTGCCAAGAGCACCATCTATGCGCCGATCGACGGCATCGTGCTGACGCGCTCGGTCGATCCCGGCCAGACGGTCGCCTCCTCTCTGCAGGCGCCTGTGCTGTTCATCATCGCCGCCGATCTCAGGAACATGGAACTGGTGGCGGCGGTCGACGAGGCCGATATCGGCGCGGTCAAGTCAGGCCAGCACGCCCACTTCACCGTGGATGCCTTCCCCGAGCGGCCGTTCGATGCCGAGATCCGCGACATCTCCTACGCCTCGGTCACCACCGACGGCGTCGTCACCTACAATGCGCGGCTCGAGGTCGACAACAACGAACTGTTGCTGCGGCCCGGCATGACCGCCACCGTCTCGGTCGTCACCAAGCAGGCCAAGGGCGTGCTCACCGTGCCGGCCACCGCCTTCCGCTATCGCCCCGCGCAGCAGGCCGCCCGCGGCTGGAGCCTGAGCGACCTGTTCACCGGCCGCATGGGCCGCCCCGGCGGCAACCGCCAGCGCCAGGCCGCAGCGGCGCCCACCGACGGCTCGCGCACGCTCTACGTGCTGGAGAACGGCCGTCCGCACCCGGTCAACGTCAAGATCGGCTCGACCGACGGCGAACTGACCGAGATCATTTCGGGCCTGGACGAAGGCGCTCAAATCATCACCGCGTCGCAGCAGCGGAGCTGATGCCGTGGCTGCGGGCGCGACCCTCATCACCTTCGACAAGGTCTGGAAGAGCTACGGCCAGGGCGAGGCCAAGGTGCATGCGCTGGCCGGCGTCGATCTTGCCATCCGGCGTGGCGAATTCGTCGCCATCATGGGTCCGTCCGGCTCCGGCAAGTCGACGGCGATGAACATCATCGGCTGCCTCGACACGCCGACGGCCGGAACCTATTCCTTCATGGGCATCGACGCCGGCCGCCTCGACCGTAACCGCCGCGCCATGCTGCGCAACCTCTATGTCGGCTTCGTCTTCCAGGGCTACAACCTGCTGGCCCGCACCACGGCGGCCGAAAATGTCGAACTGCCGCTGATCTATCGCGGCGTCGCCGCCCGCGAGCGCCGCGACCTGGCCATGCAGGCCTTGGCGCAGGTCGGCCTTGTCGGCCGCGAGCACCACACGCCGGCCGAACTGTCCGGCGGCCAGCAGCAGCGCGTGGCGATCGCGCGCGCCATCGTCACGCGCCCGACACTGCTCGTCGCCGACGAGCCGACCGGCAATCTCGACACCGCCCGCACGCACGAGATCATGGAGCTGCTGACCCGGCTCAACACCGGGCTTGGCCTGACCGTCGCCATGGTTACGCATGAGGCCGACGTCGCCGATTATGCCGAACGAACCATCCGCTTCCTCGACGGTCATGTCGCCTCCGACACAATGAAGCTGGAGACGGCATAACCATGATCTGGGAAACCGTCCGCCTCTCGCTGCGCTCGATCCGCCGCAACGTGCTGCGCTCGTTCCTGACCTTGCTCGGCATCGTCATCGGTGTTGCCGCCGTCATTGCCATGCTTACCATCGGCTCGGGTACCACAGCAAAGGTCAAGGCCGACATCTCCAAGCTCGGCAGCAATCTACTGGTGGTCCGCTCCGGCCGTCCGGCCGGCCCCGGCGGACCGGGCGGGCTCGACCAGGTGGTGCGTCCGCTCGCGGAAAAGGACCTTGCGGCACTTGTGGCGCATCTCAGCGGCGCGCGCGCGATTTCACCGGCCTCGCAAAAGCAGGTCCGCGTCATCTTCGGCACCGAGAGCCTGACCTCGGGCGTCACCGGCACCGACAGCGCCTATCTCGATGCGCGCGACTGGAAGCTGGTGTCGGGCCGCCCGTTCAGCGATTCCGAAACCCGCTCGGGCACCGGCGTGTGCCTGATCGGCGAGACCGTGCGCCAGCAATTCTTCGGCGCCGGCGATCCCGAAGGCGAGATCATCCGCGTCAACCGCACCTCCTGCAAGATCATCGGCCTGCTCGAGCCCAAGGGCTATACCGGCTTCGGCCAGGACCAGGACAATGTCGTGCTGATGCCGTTGCACGCCTACCAGCGCCGCATCGCCGGCAACCGCGACATCGACAACATCTACATCGCCGCCGACGACCGCACACCGACCAGCGAATTGCAGCCGCGCGTCGAGGATATTTTGCGTGATGCGCGCCGCATCACGCCGGACCGCGAGAGCGATTTCGCCATCCGCGACATGACCCAGATCGCCGACGCCATGGCCAGCGCCACAACCACCATGACCGGCATGCTGGGCGCCGTCGCCGGCGTCAGCCTGCTGGTCGGCGGCATCGGCATCATGAACATCATGCTGGTGTCGGTCACCGAGCGCACCCGGGAGATCGGCATCAGGCTGGCCATCGGCGCGCATGAGAAGCACATCCTGATCCAGTTCCTGGTCGAGGCGACGGTGCTGTCGCTGCTCGGGGGCATCATCGGCATCCTGATCGGCCTGGCGCTGGCCGGCCTCGCCGCGGTGACGCTGACCATCCCGTTTGCGCCGAGCCCGGCGGTGATCCTGCTCGCCGTCGGCTTTTCCGCCCTGATCGGCATGGTCTTCGGCTTCTTCCCAGCATTGCGCGGCGCCAGGCTCGATCCGATCGACGCGCTAAGGCACGAATAGGGCAACCCGGCCAGAACGCGGCCGGCGCTCCGACCCGGTTTTGCACAGTCTTCGACGTTTCCACCCGGCCCGCCACTGTCCCCACACTGTTCGCGATGCTAGGGCAATTGACCTTGGGTGGAGGAATAGCGGGATGAGCAAGAAGGCGCGACTGGTCCTGGCGATGGTGGTCATCGAGGCAGGTCTTGCAGGCATCTGGTGGTATCTCGCCCGCTTCGGCATGGCCAATCCCGATCGCGTCACATCAGATTTCCAGGCAGTCGTCGGCCAGACCATGGGAATGGCGATGGGCGGCTTGCTTGGCATCGGCTTCATCCTGTTCCTCGTCGCCGCCCGCAACGATCGCAACGCGGCACAGAACAAGACGCGCCCTTAATTCCTGTTTGCGAAATGCCACTCGATCAGCGGCTTCATGTGCGGCGACAGCCCGACCGGCAGGTCGGCGGCATGGCGAATGATCACCGGCCCGTCGATCTCCGGGTCGGTCTCGGTGGCGACGAAGGCCGAGATGCGCCTGGCGATCTCGTCGGCGGACGCCGTCGCGTGATAACGGCGGAAGATTACCGTGCCGCTGCTGGTCGACATGGCATGGTAGCGCTTGCCGCGTTCCGCACCTGACAGGTCGAGACCGGTTTCCTCGCGCACCTCGCGGATCATGTTGAAATCGACATCGACCAGCCCATCGCGAAAATCGATCGGCTCGAACGAGCCGGCAGCGAAATAGACGCGGCCGGCATTGACTGTGTGCGGCCCCATGCGGATCGCCACCAGCGCATTGTCGCCGGCCACCAGCATGGCATGGGCATAGGCATGCTCGGCGCCCGAATTCTCGCGCCGCTTCCGCCACAGCATGAACGTCGAGTAATTGACCGCATGGCAGCGGCCGACGAGACGGCTGTCGCGGTAGGCAAGTTGCGACAGCAGCACCACCATGCCGTCGAACAGCGCCGGATTGGCGGCGATTTCGTGCTGCCAGTTCTCGGCGATCGCCTCTGCATTGTCCCTTGCGAAAGGGTGCGGACCGGGATCGAGCCGGACGTCGATGTCGTCGACCGGCAGGATGACGTTGCGCGGCAGGTCGAAACTCATACCGTATCAGGCCCCAATACTGCTTACCGGACAATGTCCAGCGTGATCGCCACCGGGCAATGATCCGATGCCTTCGGCCGGTCCCAGCCGGCGCGCGGAAACCGCTCGACCTCCTGGCCGGGCGGAAAAATGGTGCGCCAGGGCTGGCCGTTGCGGATAATGTCGGGAACGGCCGTTGCGTTGCTGGCGGCGAGCCCCTTCGACAACAGAATGTAGTCGAGTTGGCACAGATGCCGCTCTTCGGGTCCTCGCGTGTGGTAGAAACTCCAGCGGTTCATCTCCGGCCGCCGCTCGACGACATTTTCGCAAAAGCCGCCTGCCGTCAGCACGTTGATGCAGGACAGGGCTTCGTCGACCACCTCGAAGCGATAACCGTCGATCGCATCGCCTGCTACCTTCACGCGCTGGCGATAGTCATTCATGTCGCCGCAGATCGCCCAGCGTTTGTCGGCGGCCCCACTTTTGTCAGCGGTGTCCCCACCGAAGCGCTCCTCGATGATGCGGCGCACGGCCTGCGCCTCTGCGATGCGCACCGGCATCGTCGCCTCGCGCCCGTCGAGCCCGTTGCGCGGCGAGCCCATCGACTTGAAATGCACGAGATAGAGCGTCAGCGGCACGCCACCCACGGTGACGTCGATCTCCAGGCAGTCGCGCCGGAAAATGCGCTCATTGGCCTGATTGCCCAGTGCCTCGAGTTCCGGCGTGTGCAGCCCGAACTGCTCGTAGGTGACATAGGCGTGGCTGGTCATGCGCACGAATTCGATCGGCTGGCCCTGCGCGGTCTCGTTGCGCATCATTACGGCAACGTCGATACCGCGCGAATCATTGCCCGCTGTGGTGTATTTCTGCCGGTAGCCCTGCCCCACCATCTTGAACAAATAGCCGTATTCGAAGGCCTTCAGCGCTTCGATGTTGTCGACCTCCTGCATGCAGATGATGTCGGCCCGGGTGGCAGCGATCGCCAGCGCCGTCAGCTGGCGCGTGTCGTCGGACTGGGCGATGGCGCGGGCCTGCTCCAGGATCCTGTATTCCGCTTCGCTCTGGATATCGAACAGCGCCAGCGTTCGATCCTCGTTGAGCTGGTTGCGATAGCCGGAAAAATCGAACCTGTTCATCAGGTTCTCGACATTGAAGGTGGCAAGGCGCAGCGACATGCCATGACCTTTGCCCGCAAGTGCTTGGGAAAACAAGCTCGCAAAACCACCATCTGAGATCGATTGGTCCTGGGCGCGTTCGCGTCATGGTTGACGGAACCTTTCCGTTCATCCGCCGTTCAGATGCAAACATCCATTGTTGCCCCATTCCTCGGGTGGGCGTGGGGCCTGTAACTCTTGGAGAGTGCAATGAGTTCGCTCTTTTCTTCCACGGTCAAATCGGGGCTGATAGCCCTCGGTATCCTGTCCGGCGTCACGGCACCGTCCGCCGCCGGACCGATCATGCAGCCGGATCTGTCGATACCCACCAGCACGGCGGCGCCGAATGTCACGCCGGTCCGCGACAGCTGGGCGGGCGGCAACAACCGTCAGTTCAACAACGACAATTGGAGATGGCGCCGGTCAGGCAATTGGGACGGCGGCCGTCGACACTGGCACGGCGGCGGTGGTAACTGGAATGGCGGAGACAACTGGCGTTGGCGCCATGGTCGCCATCACTATCGCGGCGGCCGTTACTATGATGATGGCGCGAGTGCCGCGATCCTGGGCCTTGGCCTAGGGCTTGGCCTCGGCAGCATGTACAACAATAACGACTACTACGACCGGCCGGCGCCGCGCCGCTACTACCGCGCGGGACGGCTTTCGAGCGTCCATGTCCAATGGTGCTACAACCGCTACCGGTCGTACCGGGCCTACGACAACACGTTCCAGCCCTATAACGGCCCGCGGCAGCAGTGCTACTCACCCTATTGAGCTGGCCTGTAGCTGAGCTGGCCTGTAGCTGAGCTGACCGACAGAATGAAAAAACGGCGCCACTTGGCGCCGTTTTTTGTCATGGAAGCCGCTGTTTTCGAGCGCTTGTGGATTTCGCTCAATTCTTGGCCTTGTCGACCAGCTTGTTCTTGGAAATCCAGGGCATCATCGCGCGCAGCTTGGCGCCGACTTCCTCGATCTGGTGGCTGTCATTGTTGCGGCGGATGCCTTTGAAGCGGGACATGCCAGCGCGGTATTCCTGCATCCACTCCGAGGTGAATTTTCCCGTCTGGATGTCCTTCAGCACGCGCTTCATCTCGGCCTTGGTCTCGGCGGTGATGATGCGCGGACCGGAGACATATTCGCCCCATTCGGCGGTGTTCGAGATCGAGTAGTTCATGTTGGCGATGCCGCCTTCATAGATCAGGTCGACGATCAGCTTGACCTCGTGCAGGCACTCGAAATAGGCCATCTCAGGCGCGTAGCCGGCTTCCACCAGCGTCTCGAAACCGGCCCGGATCAACTCGACCAGACCGCCGCACAGCACGACCTGCTCGCCGAACAGGTCGGTCTCGCATTCCTCGCGGAAATTGGTCTCGATGATGCCCGAACGGCCGCCGCCGACGCCGCAGGCGTAGGACAGCGCCAGGTCGAGCGCATTGCCCGAAGCGTCCTGGTTGACGGCGACCAGGCACGGCACGCCGCCGCCCTTCTGGTATTCGCCGCGCACCGTGTGGCCGGGACCCTTCGGCGCGATCATGACGACGTCGACCGTCGACTTCGGCTCGATCAGGCCGAAATGCACGTTGAGGCCGTGCGCGAAGGCGATTGCGGCACCGTCGCGGATGTTCGGCGCGATCTCGTTTTTGTAGATGTCGGCCTGCAGTTCGTCCGGCGTTGCCATCATCATCAGGTCGGCCCATTTGGCGGCGTCCGCCACGCTCATCACCTTGAGCCCGTCGGCCTCGACCTTCTTGGCGGTCGCCGAGCCGGCCTTGAGGCCGATGGCGATCTCCTTGGCGCCGGAATCCTTGAGGTTGAGCGCATGCGCCCTGCCTTGGCTGCCATAGCCGATGATGGCGACCTTCTTGCCCTTGATCAGATTGAGATCGGCATCACGATCGTAATAGACGCGCATTTTGTCTTCCTTCCCGTTTTTACAAATCAGAGGGCCTTGCGGCCGGTTGTTGCTCCATGAAGAGCGAGAAACTGCTGCGTCGCGCGCGCGGCATCGCCGCCGATCGCCGCCTCAGTCAATTCCAGCCGGTCGCCAAGCAGCAGACGGATCTGCACGTCGCGGGCGACCAGCCCGAAAAAGGTGCGGAACGCCGTCTCGGCATCCGTGAAATCCAAAAGCCCGGTCCGTCGGCCGGCCTCAAGCACCGGCTTCAACCGTTTGGCCAATGCGAAGCGGCCGTTCTCAAGCACGACGGCGCCGAGATTGTCCTTACCCGAGCCCGCATGGCTGACCGCCACCCGGTTGAGGGCGATCGAGGTGTCGCTGGAGATCACCTTAAGCCAGTCCGAGGCAAAGCGTTCGAGGCTTGCGGTCAGCGAGGCAAGATCGAGCCCCTTGCCGTCAACCGGCGCCACCCGCACTTTCGAGGCCTGCCACTGCACCGTCGCCGTCAGCAGCCCGTCACGGTCGCCGAACCATTTGTAGAGCGTTTCCTTGGAGCAGCTAGCGCGGCGCGCCACGGCGGTCATGGTCAGATGATCGCCCTCCTCGACCAGCAGCCGCAACGCCGCGTCGAGGACGGCCTTCTGCCGTTCTGTCAGCGCTTCGCTGGTGTCCATATCGGGCAAGATGTGCAAAACGCTCTTCTCTCGAAAGGCAGGCCACCGATCACTCGGCAATCCGTACCGTACGTTACGGTTCGGCATATTGCGCATTCCAAGGCCGCACGCAAGAGGACGAGAGCAAAATATCTGCAAGTGGATGAGCGTTGCCGCGCGCGACAAGCCTCGCCTAGTCGCCGGCCGGCGGTTGACGCAGCCGTCCAAGCAATGCCGAGACCATGGTCAGCTCATCCGCCGACAATTTGGCGCCTACCAGTTCCGCAATCGAGCGTCCGTAGACAGCCCACATCTGGCGGCGTGTCTCTCGCCCGCTGGCGGTGATGCGGATGGTCTGGCCACGGCCGTCATCGGCCACCGGCAGTTTCTCGACGAGCCCATCGGCCTCGAGCCGGGCCAGAAGCCGAGAGATGTTGTATTGCGCGAACAGCGTGCGCTCGATGAGCTGGAACGGCCGCAGCCCGCCCTCACCCGCCTCGGCGAGCTCATGCAGCACGTCGTACCAGGCAAGCGGCGGCAGGCCGGCGGCCTTCAACGCCTCTTCGGCGCTTTCCATCAGCTGGCGCGAAACGCGCATCAGGCGAGCCCAGGCCTTGATGGCTTCGGGCGAAGGCGTGGCTTTCTCGGTCATGGCGCATTCCTAGACGATAGATGCAATTGCATCAAGCTTGACGGTCGATGCATGTGCATCTATATAGATGCAATTGCATTAACCCTGGAAAGCCGATCCGATGAAACACGAAACCTGCACACGCGCCGACAAGCTCATTCTCGTCAGCCATCACCTCTGCCCCTATGTGCAGCGCGCCGCGATTTCGCTGGCCGAAAAGGGCGTGCCGTTCGAGCGCATCGATATCGACCTCGCCAACAAGCCGGACTGGTTCAAGGCGATCTCGCCGCTCGGCAAGGTGCCGCTGCTGCGCGTGCAGCGAAATGGCGAGGAAACGGTGGTCTTCGAGTCAGCGGTCATCCTGGAATTCCTCGAAGAGACGCAGGCCAATCCCCTCCACCCTGTCGATCCCTATGCCCGCGCCCGTCATCGCGCCTGGATCGAGTTCGGTTCGGCAACCCTCAACGCCATCGGCCGGTTCTATTCAGCCTCGATCGAGGCTGGCTTCCTTGCCGAATCCAGCGCGCTGTCCGCCATGTTCGATCGCCTCGAAGCCGAGCTGGCGGACGAGCCCGGCGGACCCTGGTTCGCCAGCAACCACTTTTCGCTGGTCGACGCCGTTTACGGTCCGGTCTTCCGCTATCTCGATGTCTTCGACCACATCGGTGATTTCGGCATTCTGGACGGCAAACCGCTCGTCCGAGCCTGGCGCAAGGCGTTGAGTGAACGCCCGTCGATCAGGCAAGCCGTGGCGCCGGACTATCCGCAGCGCCTGCATGCTTTCCTGCAAGCGAAGGGATCGCACCTTTCAGGCCTCATCCGGCAAAACGATCCAGCCACCGCGCCTCGGTCAGCCCAATCCGCTTGAACGGATCGATCATCGTACCGGCCACCATCGAGGCGAGAAACTGCGGCGCCGGCGGGATTTTTGCCACCGTCGCCACCAGCCTGTCGCGGATGAAGGGCAGCGCCACCGAATCCGACTGGTAGAACGGCGTGAATGCCAGCGACAGCGCCTGGAAGATGCGGACATGCCAGCGCCGCGCCTTCGCATAGGCCTCCAGTGCTGCGTCGACACTCGTTGTCCGCACCAGCGCATGGCTGAGCGCCGCCGCGTCGAGCAGCGCCATGTTCGCCCCTTGCCCGAGTTGCGGACTGGTGGAATGCGCCGCGTCGCCGATGACGGCCAATCGCCTACCGGCCGGGAGCTTCATCGTGTGGTGGCCGTAGCGGGCCAGCGAGAGCTGGTCGAAACTGTCGATCTGGCTGGTGAACGCCTCGCTCTGTGGCCACAGCCGGACCACCCTTTCCTTCCAGGCGTTCAGGCCGCGGACGCGCACCTCATCGGCATCCGACGGCTTCAGGCTCCAGAAGAAGGCCGCCATCTTTTCAGCGCCCGGCTGCGGCCGGCCGACCGGCAGCACGCCGATCATCACGCTCGCTTTGTCGTAGCGTTGCAGCAGCGCATGCTCATCGAAACCGTCGCCGCGCCAACCAAGCGAGGCCCAGAACGCGCCATAGGTGAGTGCTCTTGGCTCGCCTGGAGCGCTCGCGCGGCGCAGTTTCGAGCGCGAACCGCTGGCGTCGATGACGAGGTCGAACGGCCCTGCCCTTCGTCGGTTGCCGCATATCAGCGTCGCCCGTTCGCCGGTCTCCAGAGCCTCGATCTCGACGCCGGTCTCGATGGCGATCGCCTCGCGCTGCGCGGCGCGGAAAAGCACGCCGAACAAGGCCGCCCGGTGCACCGCCAGCCCGAAGCGGCCACCGCGTTGCGCATCGTAGCGGACATCGAGCACCGTACGGCCCGTGGAAGCATCGGCGCCATGCAGGCGGTCGATACGGCTGCCCAGCGCGAGTATGTCGTCAAGCAGGCCAAGATCGGCCAGGACCGTCAGCCCTGTCGGCTGCAGAATCAGCCCGGAGCCGACCGGCTTCGGCTCATCGAAGCGCTCGAAGACCGTGACCCGATGCCCGGCACGCTTGAGATAGAGCGCCATGGCCAATCCCGCCGGCCCGGCGCCGGCAATTGCTATGTCGTAGGAAATGCCAATGCCCCCAAGCCGAACTGGCCGGGACAATCCTTCAGCCGCCCGACGAAATCAAGCCGCGGGTTTTAACTGCCGTTCAAGCCTGCATGGCATCAAAGCCGGAACGCGCGTCGCGCACCGCGTCATGATTGAGTTCGGCCCATAGGATCAGCTGATGCAAGGCGCCGAACATCGAATGCCCGAGATCGGTCAGGCTGTATTCGACGCTCGGCGGCTTGGTCGGGAACACTTCGCGATGCACATAGCCGTCACGCTGCAAATCATGGAGCGTCTGCGTCAGCATGCGCTGTGAGATATCGGGCACCAGCCGCCGCAATTCGCCAAACCGATAGGGCTTTTCGGCCAGCGCCATCATCAGCAGCGAGCTCCATTTGCCGCTCACCCCCTGGATGACATCGCGGACTGGACAATTTGCAAAATTGCCGCCGCCGGAGATCGCCTTGTAGACCTCCATCTTCGATCTCAGATTGACGATCTTGCTGTCCACCGCTGGTTCCCTGCGCCTGCCTACCTCCCGAAAAACTGCCTTCTTTACGGCCCAGGGTCAATTCCTATTTTAGTGCTGGTCTCTTTTTGAGACTGCCACTCGAGCCGCCTTAGCGGCGCAATGTCAGGATCTTCCATGACCGAAACCCTTCTCGTCACCGGCGCTTCCGGCCAGCTCGGCCGCGGCGTCATCAACCATCTGCTGGACACGTTCAAGGTTCCAGCGGCACGGATCATCGCCACCACCCGCAATCCGGAAAACCTCGCCGGCCTGGCGGCCCGAGGCGTCATCACAAGGGCGGCTGACTTCGACGACACACTATCGTTGGAGTCTGCGTTCAAGGGCGCCGACAGGGTGCTGATCATCTCGACCGGCGAGATCGACCTGCTTCACGGCAAGCGCCTGAGGCAACACGAGAACGCGGTTGCCGCCGGGAAGAAGGCCGGCGTTTCCCACCTTCTCTACACCTCGATGCCTAATCCAGAACCGGTTTCGCCGGTGCTGTTTGCCAATGATCACTACGGCACCGAGCAGGCGATCAAGGCGAGCGGCATCCCTTACACGATCTTCCGCAACGGCTGGTACCAGGAGAACCTGTTCATGGCCCTGCCGCAGGCCATTGCCTCGGGACACTGGTATACGTCCGCCGGCGACGGCCGCATGGCGCACGGTGCGCGCGACGACATGGCGGCAGCGATTGCCGCCGGCCTCGTTACCGTTTCGAACGAAAGCAAGACTTACACCTTGACCGGCCCGCAGGCCTACACCACCGCGGAGATTGCGGCCCTGGTAAGCGAGGTCACCGGCAAGCCGCTAGATGTCGTGCAGGTTCCGGATGAAGCCCTGACCGAGGGCGTGAAGGCGGCTGGCGTTCCCGAGGACTTTGCCCGCATCATCGTGTCGTTCGACGCCAACACGCGTTCCGGCCGCATCGCCATGGTGACGGACGCGGTCGAGACGCTTTCCGGCCGGAAGTCGAAGACGCTGAAGCAGTTCCTCGAGGCAAACAAGGCCGCGCTGGCCGGTTGAAGCGGAGTGACATGGACTGTGCCGTGAAGCACAGTCCATTCGCCGATCCGCCAGGACATGTCCTAGATCGCCACCTGCGTGCCGATCTCGACCACGCGCCCGGTCGGGATTTGGAAATACTCCGTCGCATCGGCCGCCGTGCGCGCCAGGCCGATGAACAGCCGATCCTGCCACACCGGCATGCCGGAATTGGGCGAGGCCTTGAGCGAACGCCGTGACAGGAAGAACGAGGTCGTCATGATGTCGAACTTCCAGCCCTGCTTGCGGCAGATCGCCAGCGCGCGCGGGATGTTCGGCTGCTCCATGTAGCCGAAGGTCAGCGTCACCCGCATGAACAGCTCGT